>SBBS01000065.1 GCA_005239605.1 bacterium
ACGCAGTAAAAATGAAGCGTAACGTAATTGCGCCCTATAAAGACGAAAACGGAAAGCCAAAAGACTGGGAAGATAACGGGGACGGGAAAAATGGATGTTGGAGTTATGTGATATCATGCTTGATTTTTACCCAAAGGAAATAGGCAAAATTGGCGAACGCATTGACCACTTCAAGAGAGTTAGGAAGATGTGGGAAAAGAAAAAAAGAATAATTTTATGGCATTATCCGACGAAATTAAAAAGAAAGTTCAAGAAGTGTGAGAAAAAGTAAAAACTATCTTACTCAAACTTCAGCGACTTCTTGATGGCTACTTGGAGCAAGACATTGAGCAAGAAATTTACCGATTTGAAAAGGCAAAATTATTGAGCGAAAAGAAGTTGCTGGAGGAGCAATCTACTAAACTTGAACAAAAACGGACTGGCAGGTCTCGAACCTCGTCGTGGCCAACCGCGAGGCGCGGCTTACCGCGCCGAGCGGAGAGGATTCATCGCCGCAAAATCAATGGGCGGCGCTTTGCGCCGCCCACAATTCGGTCTCCGAAAAACCGTTAAGTTCTGTATTGGTGCCGCTGGTCGGACTCGAACCGACACGGGATTGCTCCCACAGCATTTTGAGTGCTGCGTGTATACCAGTTTCACCACAGCGGCAGATTTATGCATTTTAGTCTCTTTTTCTTGTTTTTTCAAGAAAATGGATTCCGGGTCGTAGCCCGGGTGACGGTGTTATTCACATTGTTTACACATAAAAAGTTTGGTATCATGTTTGTATGACAAACTTTTTTGGGGAACTTGATGCTTTTTTTGGTGGAAGCGGGGAACAAAAACCGGAAGAGGCATCACATCCGCCGAAAGAATCTCTTGTGGGGGCGCCTTCCGAATCTTCGCTGCCAGGAAACGAGAATGCGGAGGGTTCTGTCGCCGCATCTTCAGAGGAACACAAAACTGACTCCATGCCTTTGTCGGACAACAAACAGTCGCATGTTGCAGAAAGCAGTGTAAAACCATTCATAGAAAAGCAGTCGATGGGGGGTGATATGCGCATGTTTGAACGGCCGAAGGAAAGCGTATTTTGGATTGAAACTTCAAAAATAAAACCCAATCCCGAACAGCCGCGCACAACATTTGACGAAGCAAAAATTCGCGCATTGGCGGATTCAATTCGGCAGTATGGCATTCTTCAGCCGATTGTGGTTTCCAAACGCGAAATAGACGTGCCAACGGGTACGCAGGTGGAATATCAGATAATCGCAGGCGAGCGGAGGTATCGCGCGGCGCAAATGATCGGATTGGCGCATATGCCTGCTGTCATTCGCCGTGAGGATTCCAACCGTATAAAGCTGGAACTTGCGCTTATTGAAAATCTTCAGCGCGAGGACTTGCAGCCGCTTGAAAAAGCGCAGGCATATAAGCGGCTCGTAAAAGAGTTTGGTTTAAGCGCGGCAGAAGTTGGCTTTCGGGTCGGAAAAAGCAGAGAATCTGTGGCAAATACCATGCGCTTGCTCCTCTTGCCGGAATACGCGCAGCAGGCATTGGTGGCGGGAACGGTGCTGGAAGGGCAGGTGCGCCCGCTTATATCCCTTGCGCATAGTCCGGAAGAACAGCGATTGCTTTTTGAGCGTGTTGTCAGAGATGGTCTCGGAGCTCGCGAGGTTGAGCAAGCCGCGCGGCAGGTGGCGGTGAAAGCGGGTATTGCGCTGCGTCCCCCGCGGCGGCGGGTGGACAAAGGCACGCATGATGCCGCTACTCGTTTATATGAAACAAAGCTTGCTGATGCATTAGGAACCCGCGTTTCCGTTAAGCGTACGCGCGACGGGAAAGGAAAAATTTCCATTGAGTTTTTTTCAAATGAAGAATTCCAGAATTTACTTACGCGCATGGCGGCGCTCCAGCAGGAGGCGGGAGAGGAGGAGGGAATATCTCCTCCGGAAGTGAATAGTTCCGTGGTGATTCATCCGCCAGCTCCCGCGATGCCATCAGAAGACATTTCTACATTTACGGTATAAGTTTCAAACATTTTCTCAAATTGTTTTATACGAAACGCTTTCTACTCCGCGGACAGTTTTTAAACGCGTGGCGATGCTTTCCGCTTGTTTGGTATCGCGGAGTTGCGCGGATATAACAATATCGGGAAAGGGATTATTTTTTGAATTGTTTACTGTTACGTGTTGCATGCTTATGCGGAACGCCGAGAATACGGCAGAGATATCTTTTAAGAGTCCCACCCGGTCGCGTACGGTAATGATGAATTGATATGATGCCCGTTTTGTTTGTTGCGTTTGTGTTGCATGCAGGGTTTGCGGAATTTCCTTACGGAGAGCCGCGCGGATGCGGTTTTTTGCGATGGATGATTTTATAAACGTAAGCCATTCCGGGTTCGGTTTTTTATTTTTTTGCGTGAGAATTTCCACGGTTTCTCCCGAAGAAAGAGCAAAGTCAAACGGAACAAACTTGCCATTTACTTTTGCGCCCATCATATGGTTTCCGATATCCGTATGAACGGCATACGCAAAATCAACCGGCGTGGCGCCCGACGGCAAATCAATAACATCGCCTTTGGGGGTGAGCACAAACACCCGGTCTTTAAAAAAGTCAATTTTAAGCGACTCTAAAAATTCTTCGCTGTTTTGCGCGCTGCCAATTTCTTTTTGCCAATCGGAGAGTTTTTGCGCCCACTGCAAGCGCCGCGCAACTTCGCTTCCCTGTTTTGGTTTTCCTTCTTCGGTATATGCCCAGTGGGCCGCAACGCCGCGCTCGGCTTCTTCGTGCATTTCACGCGTTCTAATTTGAAACTCTGTTATTTTATTTCGCACGCAAAAAACAGTTGTATGAATGCTTCTGTACCCGTTTTGTTTCGGTAAGGCGATATAGTCTTTAATGCGCCCCGGAAGAGGTTTCCAAAGTTGATGAACTATACCAAGCGCGCGGTAGCAGTCTTCTATGTTTTCTACCACAATGCGCATTGCCAATAAATCAGTGATACGCGCCATATCCATTTCGTACCGGAGTAATTTTTTCCACAAACTGTACAGATGTTTTTTCCGATAATCTATGGTAAGGGGCGTTACTCCTTCAGCGGCAAGCGCTTGTTCCAGAATTTGCTTTACCTCTTCTCGCAAGTACTGTTCTCCTTCCGGAACACGCAGGGCTATTTCTTTTATTATCCATGCATATTCGTTTGGATGTACGATAGGGAATGCCAAATCTTCTAATTCTCCTTTTATATTTCCCATGCCGAGGCGATACGCAATGGGCGCGTATATTTCAAGGGTTTCCTGAGCGATACGTCTTTGTTTTTCTGGGCGCACAAATTGGATGGTGCGCATATTGTGCAGACGGTCGAGAAGCTTGATGAGCACCACGCGAATATCTTTTGCAAACGCCAAAAACATTTTGCGAAGCGATTCTACTTTTTGCTGCGCATCGTTGTACCGTACAGAACCCAATTTTGACACGCCTTCTACCAGGAAGGCGGTGTCTTCGCCAAAGTTTTTTGCAATTTCTTCGCGGGTTATTCCGCAGTCTTCAATAGTATCATGCAGGAGGGATGAGGAAATGGTTACCGCGTCAAGCTGCAAGTTTGCGCTTTCAGCCGCAACCGCAATGGCGTGGGTGATATAGGGTTCGCCGGAAGCGCGCTTTTGGCCTTCGTGGGCTTTTGATGCAAATTCAAAAGCTTGCGAGATGAATTTTCTATCTTTTTCAGAATAACCAAGTTCTTGCAGTTTAGAATTGAATTGATGCCAGTCCATACGAATTTAAGAAGCAAGATAGGATTCATTAGACCTGTCCCTTAATAAATTTCAGAGTGAAATCTCAGAAATATGAGACGGGGCGCCGGTGAAAATTTTGAAGCGCCAGCAGGGCTCACGCAAGAAATTTTCACCAAGCCCCGGTCGGATTTCGGGAATTTTTAGCCGAAAATTTATTAAGGGA
>SBBS01000038.1 GCA_005239605.1 bacterium
ACAGAAAGTATAAAGGAAAAACTTTAAATAATAAAATACACAATTAGTGCACATCTTTTAGCGATCGCTAAAAGATGTGCACTAATTAAAAAGCAAAAGAAAAAGGCATCGCCCGTGATGCCTTGTGTGAAACTGCTGTTTTTTTATCCCGCTAGAAATAATACCCCGTCACTTGCGGCACAAGTTACTGTTCCTGCACATAAAAAATATAAGCAGAATGCCCCATACGACAGCTGCCCACTCCCGCCAGTTCATATCAATCATTCCGACAAAGATTCAAATGCCGGGAAGGTCCAACAGTAACTTCAGTATTCGCAAGAGGATGATCCCAACTCAACTTCCGCCACCCGAAATGAACCGCGGCATCTGTCCCCTTGCCTCCCGCTTCAAAAAGCCAGCCTGTAGACATTTTCCGGCACATGCAATAAGTCTCCTCCTCGCCAGATCCTCGTTTCCAAATAAACCCATCGGGCTTTACTGTAAGACTGCTCGGACTGTCGGAGGATTGCACCAAAGAACACAAGCGGCGCAGCACAACCAACATGCAAAAATTATCATTTGCCTCCGCTTTTGAAGAAAGACTGCCTTCCGCAAAAATTTGACTTACATCATTTAGCGCCTTGCGCAATTCCCCGAAAACGTATTCCTTCTGATACCAGTACATCCTGACCTCCTTCCAATTTTATGCAACGCTTGGCCAGCAAAATGCGCAAACAGTGCATGCGACTTTTTTACCCTGCAATGTTGCTGTATGTTTGCACAAAACACAAACAGCATACACTCCTTCATTGGCAACATCAACACGCGTAAAACCGCCGCATTTTTCGCAAGGGGGAAATTTTATTTCTTTATTTTTCCGGAGCCGGCTTCCTTCTTCTTTCTTCTCATCAGAAACTGATCCGGGAGAAGATAAAATAAGGAAACGGAGAATGCCTAAAGAAGAAATTAACAATACTAAGCCCCCAATAATAGTCGGCAAATCATCCATAACACCTCCTTGTAATGTGCAGTTTCTTTCAGTCAATCATGTAATTTAAATTTTGTCAATCCTTCGCTGATGCCGCGGCTCATGGGAAAACGGCGTCTCCAGCCAAAGCTTGGTTGCCTGCTTTGCCTCATCAATACTCACAAACCGCGCACCGATGGAAAGCATGTTCGCGTTGTTGTGCTCGCGCGAGAGCGTAATAATGCGATCGTTTTTGCCGTACCACACCGCCGCGCGAACGCCGGGCATGCGATTTGCCGCCATCGCCTCTCCTTCGCCTGATCCGCCCAATATAATACCAAACGCGTCCTGTTCTTTTGCAATGCGCTCGGCAACCGGCCGCACAAAATCGGGATAATCATCATTTTTATCAAAACGATGCGCTCCCATATCAGCAACCTCATACCCCAAGCCAAGCAAAAAACCGCGCAACTCTTCTTTGAGCGCAAACCCTGCATGATCGGATGCAAGAAATATTTTCATGTGCGACATGTCAGTATACCTCCGCCACTTCCAGATTGCGTATCGCAGCGCCCATGGAAGCGCTGCTTCCCTGCGGGTAATATATTTCATCCAGCACGCCCAATATGACAATCTCATAATCCTCCGGCCTTGTTGAGATATTGCCGTAGGTGGATGGATACTTATTTTTGATATCCGCGATCATTTTTTGCAATTCTGCGCGAGAAATGCCGAACATGTATCTTTGGAATCCTGTCCATGTGCTCCCGCGCGATACGGGAGACCCCCCAATCATATGCACATACTTCGTGCCGCTCCGCACCGCGCTCCCAATAATAGGCAAGAATGTGCATCCGGGGCAATCATCGCCCTGCAAAGATTCCGGAAACGTATTACGCGTGTCAAATACTTGCGTCTGTATCCAAAATGCTCCTGTTATGCCGGATTTTGTTGTGTCGCGAATACCAAGTGAAAATTGAACATATCCCACCGCTCCATTAGAAACAGATGCTGTGGGAACCTGAATACCCGCTGACATTCGAAGTTCGGAGGCTGCATGCGTCCATGGCCGCGGTCCTGTTCCAAGCGGATAATAATGCTGAAGCACGATTGGCACAAGATCTCCAATTGTTGGCCGCGTGGTTGGGGCGCTGTAAATTCCAACCGTACGCCCCTGTACTTGTACGGCCGTGGCGCCACTTACATCAACTTTTCCTCGCTGATACGCGCTATAGGGAATAGACGGCCGAAAACCGGTGTATGCCCCCACGTCCCATGAAACGGCTTTACTGACAGCATCACTCCCTTGTTGCCATAAAATTAACATGCTTTTGTTGTCTCCAGGGGGCGGAGGGTCTCCGAAGGCAAAAGTATCAATATTAGAAGTTACTGGTTGGCGATACAAAAGTTTTTCATTTTTTGCGACACCCCCCACCGTAAACGTCTTGGACTGGCAGTTATTCCCTTCATTTGATTCCGCGATAACCTTAGTCACATCCGCGCACCAGTAAATGGTGTGTGAGCCTGCGGCAGCAGTCCATGCCGCAGACGTGCGCAGGGCAGAAACAACTCCCGGGCCGAACGCATTGAAGTTAGCGATGTTGAGTTGTCTTACTGTCGTATTGAGGCAGTCGGCATTATCTATGCACCAGCGGCCTACAGATCCCGCGGCGGCTGTTCCTGCGCCTATGTTTTTGACGGTACTTGAAAATCTGAGGGATGTTCCCGGATTAAAGGTGCCGAGAATGGTGATGTCCTGATGGTTGGTAATGAGATCGGGCAGGGGGGTTCCTGTGTCGGGCGTAAATACAATCTTAGGATCAAATTGAGTGGTATCGCAGTAATTATCAGTTCCTTTGTTGAGAACAAAGTTGATGGCTTGTCCGCCTGCAAGGGACGTTATTAAGTTGAATGACGCTCCCACCATATTGCCATTTGCAACAGACGCGCTCCAGAGAACAGTTGCATCTTTTTTGATGCTCGCGTTCACGCCGTCCCCGCATCCACCGTCAGCGTCTTTCACGGTTCCGGTAATGTTTACTGTTCCCGCTTCGGGGGCCTTCCAGCGCCGAACAACATCCGTATTGTTTCCCGGATGAGCATTTCCTGGCCAAATAATCGCATCCTGTTCGGATCCTCTCCATAAAGGACTTCCTCCCGCAATGTATGTAAGATTGCCGCCACTGCCATCGAGATAATACCAATTTTTGTACCCTTGGGCGCCGGAGAAATCCGTTGATGCCTGGAAGGTTTGGGCGGCTGCCGCGTATCCTCCCTGCAATGTCCCCGAGCGGGAAGCAAGAAACGCGACAGTAACAACCACGCCGGCAAGAAACATCATAACCGGCCAGGCGACAAACGATGGCACGCGCTCTTTGCCGATGACGATAAAATCTCTCTGTAAAAGAGAAAGCGAACGGGAAATAAATTTGTCTACGGGTTTTTTGGAAGACATATATTTGCCATTAATCATCAACAATGAAGCCGGATTGATCACCCGGTATGCCGTATTTATCGTAGTGCTTCTGCACACCTTCCTCCGTCAGCGCGTCATAGTATCCCGTTATGGGGCCGTTATACACACCTTCTTTCTTGAGGAATTCCTGCAGAGCGGCGACTTGACTTCCTTGCATTCCCTGATATAAATTCTCATGGAAAATGGGTGTGTCGGTGGACGCTGCTTCCGCAACCAGTGGGGCATTGGGAGACGTCCGAACAGCAGATTCCGGCGGCGAAGAAAACGGAATTATGTCTGGACCAATTGCCCAGCATCCAGCGCCGCTGCATTTTTTTATGCCGGCGAGCTTTAGAGCAAGATCCGCCATCACATCGGTGTAGTAAATATTGGCATGCCTGCTGTCCATCTGATACGGGTCAACGGCAAGGTCATAAAGCTCCTTCTCACCCGATATATCATACTCCACATAGAGATATCGTTTGGTGCGAAGCGCGGTATATGTGTCGGTAGTCTTTACCGAAGTGCTTCCTAAAACGGGCACCATATTCTTCCCTTCTATCAAAATGCCGTTTCTTCCCGAAGGATCGGAGACAAGTGATTGTCCGTCCATAGGAAGAAGCGAATTTGCTTGGGCAATGGATACAATAGTGGGGGCAAGGTCAACCGTCCCCGTGAGGCTTGCGCTTTTTGTGTTTTTAGAAAACCCCGGCCCGCGAATAATCAGCGGCACGCGAATTGATTCCTCATAGGGAAGCACTTTCCTTCTCGGTAAGCGATGCTCGCCAAGAAAATAGCCGTTGTCCGAGGTGAATATAACAACAGTATTAGCAAGTCTCCCCGTTGTCTCAAGGGTCGTAATAATATTCCCCACCGCTTCATCCACGGCGCGAAGCGATTCAAGCCGTTTACGATAATCAGTTTCTGCCGCCTGGATAGTCGCGTCATCCATAAGAGGCCATTCGGACATAAACGCGGGTTTATCGGAGACATCTTTCTCATTAAAAGATGGCGGGCGAGGCAATGATTCTCCTGAAAAACTGCCCTCATGCCGCGGCGCGGGTGTCGCGGGCAGATGCGGCGCGTACGGGGTAAAGAGAACAAACAAGGGCTGCGCGATGCGGGCATTGTTTGTGATGAAACTTACAACTTTTTCGGCAAGAACATCCGTGGAATAATCTTCGGACGCGGCTCCGAATGAAGTTACCGTGCCCGCTTGATTGATAATCTTGTAATTGTAGAAATTCGGTGGGTCCAGAAAACCAAAAAACCGCGTCCAGCCCGGCGGCACGGGCGGCTGGCTCGCTTGAGTATAGCTATTCAAGTATTTGCCAAAAAGGCCTGTGAGATATCCCGCTTTTTGAAGCGCTACCGGCAATGTATTTGTATGATCTAATTTTTCATACCCGCCGTCGGGAGGATTATTTGTAATAATCCCATGATTATGTGAAAACTGTCCGGTGAGCAGAGACGCCCGGGAGGGACAGCACAGCGGAAACGTGGCAAAGTTGTTGGTAAACGTTATTCCTTCCTGCGCAATAAGACGCTGCACATTGGGCATCGCCGCGAGTGATTTTTCCCGCGTGTCCATATCGTCAGTCATGATGACGATAACATTAGGCCTTGCATCGGCTCCCTCCTTGTAGAGCGCAGTAACATCGGCCGCGGTCAATACGCGATTATATATTTTAAGTTCATCCATGCTTCCCGTAAAAGGAAAATTTCTTTGAACATTCGCGCCGATTGCAAGCGTTGTGCCATCCTGCACGGCCGATCCTGCCGGTGTTTCCGCGCGTATCAGAGTTTGCAACACGCCGTCCACATACACGCTGGGTGTTTCCTGAAGCGAGTAGGCATAGGTGATCGCGATATGGTGCCACCGATTCGTCGGGATCGGGTTTTTTGTAGTCCACACCCCGCGCGCAGTGGTATATCCTGCGCGAAACACCAATTTCTTGTCGCGAGAGATGAGAATGTTAAAACGCGCTTTTGCATCGTTTGCGGCGCTCTTTTTTGCGATAATGCCAAAATCATTTTTTTGATCCAGAGGGAAAATCCATGCTGACATACTTACGCGCGCAAGGTTATTTATGCCGCCCGCATTGGACAGCAATACGGAGTCGTCAATGCCGTCGAAACTCAGGGCATTTGCAAGCTTGCCGGAAATCCACGCAACACCGTCCAAAAGCTGCGCGGGCGGGCTTTTAAGCGTCGCATCGGCCGTCTGCGTGCCACTGCCTTCATCAAACTTCCAGTGGCCCACCAATCCGATCGTCGGAGCCGCAGCTGCCGCGTACCCCTCTTCCAACGTCCCCGAGCGAGAGGCAAGAAACGCGGCAGCGACAACCACACCGACAAGGAACATAATGATGGGCCATGCAACAAACGAGGGCACGCGCTCTTTGCCGATGACGATGTGTTCTTTTTGCAGAATGCAGGTTGCGCGTTCTACAAAAGTATCAATGGAACGTCGAGACATAAATTATTTGAGAAGAAAAAGATTTACTATTCCGCAGTAAGAAAATCTACAAATACAAACCCTTTCTTACCATCATCAAAATTGACATATATCCATACAGTGCCGCTCTGGAAATGGACGCTTGTAGTAATAACAGCGCCTTTTTTTCCTTCAGTTTGGTTCCCGATAACATTAGAATACGGACCGCCATACAAATTTACTTCGCGGGTGGTACGCACTCGTTTGCCTATAGCAAGAGCAGGGTCAAGCACATAGTACCGCCACGCGCGCAAGTTGCTCTCAATGGAATTATCGGCTTCCGCGACCATCCCCGGATCGCCATTGTCCACAATGGCATAAACCGTTCTCCACCCGGGCTCGTCTGGAGCTTTGAAGCTTATAACAACCTCTTTGTCTCTCTCCATTTCATACTCCGGGTCATACAAATTCACTTGCACATCTTTAATATCAGAAACCGTATCAAACATAGGCGGATTTTCATACGGATCATGGTATGGATGAAGGCGCATCGGAAATGATTTTCCCACAGAAACAAGACCACTTCTATTAAACACTCTTGCAGTCGCTTCCAATTTTTCTTTCGGTTTAGCAATCAATTTATCCACAGTCAATGTTTGCACCGCAAGATCGGGATAGGTGCGTACAAGATCTCCATTCAAAGGAGGCAGTTCGTCGGTAAGCGGAGGAAGTTCAGGAATATCAAAAGGAGTTGGTTCTATTTGTGTAAACTCTACTTGTATAACCGCTTTTTGAGCATCATGGCTGATTTGCGTAATTTTTACTCCGTTAATGTCATCAATGAAACTTTTTCCGTCAGAGAGCGCGGCGTCAAGAAATGGACAAGCGCCAATACCCTGAAGGGACGGAGTGCACCCCGCAGGTGATTTTGTTTCCGGAGAAAGATCAAGAAGCGCCGTTCCTATGGTGGGTATTGATGACATGCGGATGTTAATACCTCGCGTGAAGCCCGGGTAACCGCTTAAACGCGCATCTGCTCCCACGGGCTGGTTGTATTCAATATCATAAAAAGCTGATGGTCCCGTCTTAGACGTCTTGATGCGATACGCAAGCACACCGGCATAATCCGGCAGTTCCTTGCGTGATGTAGTGTAAAGAGTATATGTTCCGTCCTCGGTAATAGTTTTGATGCGTTCTGGTGGAAGCCAATTCATAATTTCGCGGATCATAGCGATAACGTTGTATGCCTCCCAAATGGAACCCTGTACACTGAAAGGATCCGCGATATCACTTTCCGTGCAATTTGCAATCTTGTCAATCGCTTTTGCGCCGCAATCAAGCCCTCCGGAATGCGTATGCGAAGCGCCGTCGTGAAGTTCATGCACTAAATTTCCGTACAACCCAACACCATTATCACCAACGCGCGATCCTACCGGAACCTGCCCAAAAAAGTAATTGTAAGATACGCCGAGTTCGCCAAGGCAATTGCGGACATTGAGAAATACAACCGTTTCTACGCCTGAAGTTTCCTCAAAACCATCTATGATTGCCTCGTCAAGAACCGCTTGTTTGCTCAAATCTCCAAGCGTATTGCACGCGGCAGAAAAAGTGGCTCCCTTTCCGGTTTCATCAATTAATATTTGCTGTGCGTCTATATCGGCGTTATACGGCCCATACACATTTCCTGATGCCCACATATTGCCGAATGATACTGTTCTGTACCATGCGTTCAATGACGTTTCCGGATCATTAAACATTTGCTGTTCAACGTCTGTTTTTGTAAGAGGATTTCCATCGAGAAGGTTCACCGCGATAATGTTAAATTTGTTCCCGCCAAAAAACTTCTGATGAAATCCGGGAACCCACCTATTATTTCTGGATGCAACTTCAGACGAAGCTTCCATGTACACCGCATGGGACATTCCTTCAACCGGCTCGCCTGCGTCGTATGCCTTCGCTTTTACTACCGAGGTGCGATTAAGCACGATAGGAGCGATATATTTCGTGCCGCTGGTCATGTCCGGTGTGCGCCCGTCCGTTGTATAATATATGTCAAGCGAAGTATTTTCCGTATAAAGAGAAACCGGCATGGATCCGCTGAAGATATACCCATTCTGTACATAAGGAACAAAAGAAACAGGTCCTTCGCCCGATGGTTCCGGATTCGGTTCCGGCGGTTCATCGTCGGGAAGGATGGGAAGATGCATTCCTTCCGGAAGCGTAAATATTGCTTCTTGCACCGCGCTCTCCCCATCACCGACAAATGCCCGCGCTTTGATGGTTGTTGTTTCAAAAATGGCAATCGGACCGGTGTAATAAGAACTGGTATTCGCAGGAATACTTCCGTCTGTAGTGTAGTAAACCACTGCGCTTTGTTCATCGGTAGAGAGTGATACTAGCACACCTTCACTAAATTCTCCTCCAACGGGATTCAGGTTTGGCAGAGATATATCAATATCACCCACAACCATGCCGTATGCTTGAAGCGCAAAAAGGCGCGATGAAAGGTAATCTTCATCTTCAAAGGCGTCTTTTGCTTGCGCTACCGCGTTTTCATACTTCGCAAGTAATTCGGGCGACACAGCAACGCCGGACTCTTTGGCGGCAGAGAGCATTTTTTTCTTTAACTTTTCCGCGCTTGCGAGCAATTTTTTAGTTTCCGAGGAATCAATGCTTCTGTTCGCGTCTTCTACCAGCCTATTTACCATGCGATAATTTCCAAGCGCAAAAGCATTCTCTATATCTTCAAGAAACGCCAAAAGGGAGCTTGTCTGCTCGGCAACCAGAGATTTCTTTTGGATTATTTTTTTCAAACTCTGTATTGCTTTTTGAGCAGCAATGTAGTCAATGCTTGCGGCGCTTTCCACCGCGAAACGCTCCGCCTCGGTAAAATGGCCGGCCTTCAATTCCGCCGCCGCGCGGTTAATAAACAAATGGTACTGCGTAAGCGCGCCGTCAGGCACGACAAAACCTTGTTTCTGCGCGATGGCAAGAATTTTATCTTTTTTCTTTTTAGCAGCCTGGATTTTACTCGTTGCCGATTTTTCCAGTTTCTGTTCTATGGCAGTAGCCGCTTGACTGCTTTCCAGCATTCCCGAGCGCGATGCAAGAAAAGCAACAGCGACAACCACGCCGGCAAGAAACATAATCACCGGCCAGGCGACAAATGCCGGCACGCGCTCTTTGCCAACAACAATGAAATCCTTCTGAAGAAACTGAACAGATTTTTTTACATAAAAATCAGTAGGATGTTTATGAGCGCCACTCATAAAATTTATATTACAACCTTATTTATGCGATATGTCGCTTCGCAAACGCTCAATAAAACGGGCTGCGGCATCCTTGCCGCCAAGCCCGAATGCTAAGCCGCCGGCAATAGAAACCATCGCTACAAATCCGGTAAATAAGGTTTGCACAAACGGCGCCGCAACACCCAATTGATAAAGCGCGGCCAAAATGGCAAACACCCAGATAGCCCACTTTGCAACGCCTCCTAAAAACGCGGCGGCCGGCAAATGCGCCGCCTGCGTAGAACCGCGCACCAATCTTTGCGAAACGTCCGCAAGAACAGCGGCCGCAACTAAAATAACTGCGGCTACAATCACGTTAGGAATATATAAAAGCACAATATCGCGAAGAAACGCGGTAACTTCGCTCAATCCCAAAACATCCACGGCAGTCATCAAAAACACCACTATAAAAAACCATCGCACCAAACCTCCGAGAAATGCTCCCGAATCAAGTTTGAATCCCGCGCGGCTTACCAATTCCTTCGCGCCAAGCCCCTCCAGCACCATATCAACCTTAAGCCCCATAATCACTTGCTGGACAAGACGTCCAAGCGCAACCGCAATCACCCAGCCAAAAACAACAATAATAAGAGCGACTAATAATTGGGGCAAAAAACCTATTACGCCGCCCCAGAGCGCCGAAAGAGAAGTAAAAAATACTTCGCCTCCCGTTTGAACTGCACCTTGATTTGTATACATGAGAATTTTTAGCTTATTCTATAAGCTTTATTAATTAATAAAAAATTAAATGATATTCGAGATGACCTTTATATTGTTGATAAAAAGTTGACACACGCTCCTTTTTGCATTGTACAACAAAACAAACAACAAGTTCGTCAATTCCATGCGGTTTCTGTGGATATCTTAATTACTGTGAATTACGAAAAGCGCTGTCATCCGATGACCGCTATGCGAATTGCTGAGGCGTAAAATGGCTGGTTATCCATTCACCCACCCGTCAAAATTTGGCGGGTGGGTTCATCTACAGCCTATTGCTGCAGCTTTTTTTACTTCATGTATCAATGCCTTTTTCACTAGACCTGTCCCTTAATAAATTTTAGAGTGAAATTTCAGAAATATGAGATGGGGCGCCGGTGAAAATTTTGAAGCGCTAGCAGGGCT
>SBBS01000102.1 GCA_005239605.1 bacterium
GTTTTCCGCAGTGTCGGTGGTAACTGCTACATGCTGCCATTTGTTGGCAGCAAGCGCGCTAGACACTGCGCCGTCTACATAGATAGTGGGGCTTGTGAGGCCTGTTGCGGTTATGGCGCCGCCGTTTACCCAGATATAGTCGGTGGTGCCGGTGAGATTGATAAAGTATTCTGTTGTTGTTTCGGGATACACCCAGAAGGAAGCGCTCTTTACGCTTGAGGGGCCCGTGCCTATGTCCATATAATTCCTGTGAATTACGAAATACACGCGTTACCATCATTGGATGACAGCACATTTCGTGATTCAAAGTATATAGTGAGTTTTAATAACGATATAAACAAATAATAATTATATTATTATTTATAATGTTATTTCGATATTCAAGCAAAATAGGGGCCTTTTTAGAAAAGCTCTTTATAGATTTAATTTTATATTCGTCATTTTGCCAAACCAATGTATATTTCTACAAAATCATCTTTAACCTTTAGCACAGCGTTTGAGAACGTTATTTCTTGAACAGAAGCATCAATTTTATGGATTATTATACTTTTTTGAATAAGAGAGATAAAATGGATATGTTTTGGAAGTATATCAAACGGCCCCTTTTTATTTATAGAAGAAACCGCTATTGCTTTGCCGTTAAAATATTCTTCATTACGCCCTCGCACTATAACAGTAAGAGTCTGATCATGTACCATTTTAAGTTCTCTTTGCATGAAGGTTTTCCGTGGTTCCTATATATAAAAATTCATCGGGAATACGGTTATCAAATTCACCGGCGAGAATACGCGCCGTATCTTCCACTGTTTTTTCACGCGGCACATACACGCCCGGTCGGTGCGATTGATCCTCCATCACATAAAATGGTTGCGTCATGAAACTGCGAAGGATGTTTGCCCGTTTATAAAGAATTTCGTCTTCCGGTGTAAGCTCTGATTCTCCTATCAAAGATACAATCCGTTCCAGTTTCAGGGCTTTTTTCAATAAACTTTGCGCTTGAAAAGCGATTGTGTAATGTTTTTCCCCCACCAATTCAGGTGTTAATGCGGATGAATGCGATTCAAGAATATCTATGGCAGGCAGGAAGTTTTTTTGATATACATCGCGTGAAAACACAACCATGGAATCAAGATAAGCAAAAATAGATTGGACTGCTTGATCCAACACGTCGTCATTTGGCACATATATTGCCTCGACCGTGCTTATAATGCTGCCTCTTCCGGACATCAGCCGTTCATGCACGGTAGCCATCTCTGAAGCAAGAGTTGGCTGATATCCATCTTCTGAAGGAATAACATCTGTTACGGTAGAAAGCTCGTTTCCTGCCTGCACAAAGCGGTACATGTTATCCACGAAAAATAATACGTTTTTTTTCATGGTATCCCGAAAATACTCAGCAAGAGTAATCGCAGTATATACCGCGCGAAACCGAATAGCCGGATGTTCACCCATGGCGCCAAGCACCAAAGCCGTGCGTGGCAAAACACCTTTCTGTTTCAATGTCTCTAAAAGTTCGTGCGCCTCGCGCGTACGCTCCCCCACACCCGCAAAAATAGATATGGCATTTTCTTCTTCACGCAAAATGACAATGTTGTGAATAAGTTCCGTAAGCATTGTTGTTTTTCCAACACCCGCGCCTCCCACCAAACCAAGCTTTCCACCTTTCACTAACGGGCAGAATAAATCAATTACTTTAATACCGGTATCCAATATCTCGGTCTTGGGAATTATTTCATAATAGCTGAGAGGCGAGCGATAAATAGGTATATGTTCCGTTGTTTCAATCAACCCCTTACTGTCTATAGGATTGCCAAATGCGTCAATTACCCGCCCGAGCACTTCTTTTCCGGCAGGAATGGTAACTGAAGCGCCCTTATTAATAACTCGCGCGCCACGCGTAATGCGAGAAACAGATGAAAGTACTACGCAATAATAAGTATTTCGAATGGAAGCCGCATATAATTCCATCTGTACACTCGGATCATCGGCAAGCACAATAACGTCGCGCATACGGGGTTTTGATTCGGGAAACTCCACTTCCGCGACTTGCCCACGAATACTTATAATTTTTCCTTGAATATCTAGGGTTGCTTGTGTTTTCTTCATCATATACCGAGGGCGATCCTGCTATTTGTTAATTCCAGTTGCCGTTTATTTTCAAGTTGGTGCAACAATTTTTGATACTCAAACATGGTGCTGGAAAGAATATCAGTAACGTGCTCTGTCGCGGCATCAAGCTGATACATGCGCGCGGCAAGCTTCGCAAGACGCGATTCTTCCATTATTTGCTGAAACAAAGACGCAAGTATCTCCTGTTCAAAAAAAACAGCGACTTCTTGCAGGGACGGTTCAAACAAAAACTGCATATGCGGTTTCATTTCTTTACGGATCGCTGACTCCTTAGAAGATAATTCCGGTTTTTTTTCAATCTCGCCTAATACTGTAGAAACAGCATCTTGAGCTATAAAACTCTCAAATTTCCCATAAAACACGTGAATGCGAGGATATCGAGAAAAAAGCGATACTAACCGGTTAATATCTTCCGTGTTGGTGGCGGTATCTGGCAATTCTTGGTATGTGTAGCGAACTCGGGGCATACGTTCTTCAAACAACAATTTTCCCCGTTTTCCCACCACGACGATATCGCTTCTTGTGGAAGTTACATACTGAAGAAACATGGCAAATGTTTTTTGAATGATATCTCCGTACAACCCCGTATTCGCGGATAGCCAGACGACCAATTCCCGTTTGGGGCGTACCCGCGCGGAAATAGTTTTCCAAAGACCCATAATAGGAAAAAAAGATTTACGTTGTTTCTTATTCGCGGCAGCCAATTCACGCGCGTAGGAAACATCATCATACGCGTTCTTCAGGCCATCGTAAAACGCCCTGCTTTGCACAATTGACTGTTTCGTGCGCCGCATATACGTAGCGGCCACAGATTCATACGTCTCCATGATGTTGTTTATATAATCAAGATCGCTGATTTCTTGTTCAATTGCATGAAGAGTTGACATATCGCCGGTTTTAAGTACTAAGTAGAAAGTTCTACGTTATTTTATTTGTTCTTTTTGAACAAACTCCAACAAAGAGTTAAGACTTGACGCTTTTGCAACCAACGTATCTATTTGTTTACGAAATGATTTTTCCGTCGCATACCGGTCGCTAAGCACATGAAGTTCTTTTTCCACCTCTTCAGCAGGAGCATTTTTCCATCGTTCGGTCCATATTAAACAAAAAAGATACAACTGAACCGGGGGCGCTATTATTTCATGAGCCGTCTGATTAAACAACAAATACACATTGCGCTGTTTCTCTAAAGTTATTTTCAGATGTTCGTTAAACTCTGCGCCAAAACTTGTAACAGTTTCTAATTGACGCGCAGAACTTAAAAATCCTGTAAGCAATTGATTTATCTCTTTTGCGATGGGTGATTGAATTTGCCTGCCCACGCGCGTAACGGAAAGAAATGGATTGATGGCCGGCCGATGCCCTGCTACGTACAGATTATAGTCAAAAAACAAATGACCGTCAGTCATGGAAATGGTATTCGTGGAAATATAGCTCGTAATGTCGCCATGCGCAGCTTCAATGACAGGCAAACAAGTGATAGAACGCTCTCCTGCAGGGGTTATAAAGTTCCCCGCGCGTTCCATCAGCCGAGCATGAATATAAAACATGTCGCCCGGATAGGAATTTCTTCCAGGCGCGCGCCTGCCTAAAAGCGATAATTCCCGATATATTTTCGCATGCATGGAAAGATCATCAATCACAATAACAACATCTTCTCCGGCGTCTCGAAAATATTCGGCAATCGTCATACCGACGGAAGGCGCGATATATATGATGCCTGCCGGGTCTTCGGCGTAAGCGGCTACCACTATAGTGCGATCAAACACGCCTGCTTTCATCAGCATATCTTCTATTTGCCGAATCACAAGCTTGCTTTTGCCCACCGTAACATAAATGCCCACGGAACCTTCGCGTATTTGCGATATAACAGTACGCAACAGAAAGGAAGTTTTTCCCGTTTTTTGATCTCCTACTACCAAAGCGCGCTGTCCTTTTCCTAACGGCACCATAATATCGGTAATGGTGATTCCCGTTATGCAAGGTTCCGCCACGCGCGCGCGGGCGCGAATAGGAAGCGGATCCGAATCTACTGTGCGGTAATTTTTTGGAGAAACCCAGCTGATATCTTGCCGCAAAGGTCTGCCTAAAGGATCAATCATCATACCAAGCAATTCTTCTCCAACGGGAATGGAAAGCAATTCATTTGTACGCGCAACGCGAATTCCCGCAGGCAGGGGAACTTCTGAAAAACTGATCATTTCCACCATATCTTCGGTAAACGCGTTTACATACCCATATGTGCCTGTTTCAAACATTACGCGTTCATACGGGCGCACGCTCGGCAAACCCTCCACATAAACAAGAGAGGAAACAGCCCGCCGCACATATCCGACTTCACCGGTCGTATTTAAATAAGAGGCAAATTCGTCATTCATCCCGTTAGAGATATATTTTCTAAAGTTATGTTTATTATTTCTTGTTGTTTTTGCATGGTGTGTTCAATAAGCGCGGCAAGATTAATTTCTTTATAACGGCCTTCGTATGAAACCCGCGCGCCGCCAAAAAGTCCCCGATCAACGGAAAGTTCCATAACAATATTGTTTCCAAGAAACTCTCGTATCCATGCCGTTAATACTGCAATGGTTTCTTCAGTCGGATCAAAAGCAACTTCTAAAGAAATGGTACGCAACTTCGTAAGCTCTTTGGTGAGACCTTCCAGATATGATTGTATCGTCTTTGGCGATTTTTCAGAGAGTTGTTTCAGCGCCTGCTTAAGCGGCCGAACCACCGCGGTTGGCATTTCAGTTTCAATAAGATTATCAATATCCTCTCCCTTTTTATAAAGAGCTTCTACAATTGTCTCAATTGCGGCATACGCAATGCCTCGTTCAGAAGTTGTGCGTATGTTTTCATAAATGGATTCGTAATTCATAACTCCAAATGGCTAAAAAACCCTTCTTTTTTTGCTTCTTCCAATGCGCGCAGCACAAGCTCGTTGTGTTCCTTTATGTTAAGCGAGTGGCCAATAACGATCTTCGCCACTGATATGATTATGTCATTAATCGCCTTATCAACACGCTTAAGTTTTTCTTTCCGGTATTCATTGACCTGTTCATTGACCCTATTGCGCAAATCATCAATCTTTTTTTCCATTTGCTGTTTGTATCCAATGGTTTGGTCTTTCAAAAATGTTTCAAACATGCCAAGCGTGTGCTTTGCGTCCCCCGCCATAACCCGAGAGGCTTCATGCAAAGTGGAGAGATATTCTTCTTGCGCTCGTTCGGCCATGTGTTCGTACGTTTCCACATATTTAAGCGATGCGTCCCGTAAATAAATTTTATGCTGATCGGCAACGGCTGTAAGTTCTTTCTCAAATGAAACAGCAACGCTTTCTTTTATATGTTCGGCGCTTTGTAATATTTCACGCGCTTTTTCGGCTGCCACGCGAATAATTTCCACTGCTTCTGCATTTGCGTTGGAAAGAATATGCCGCGACTCTGCTTCCCAAAAAAAATCGGGTTTTTTGTTCACTTTTATTTTTTTATGACGCAAAATACGCAAAGCATACGCAATAATAACCGTAAGCGCAGCGCCAAACAAAAACGCCAATAATTCAATGTTGTATTGATTCCCTATTTCTAAAAACGCCATACTGTCATATTACAATGATTACATACGCAATGAGAACGCCTAACATCATAATACCGATAGTCAGCAGTAAATGGAAAAGTACGCTTACATAAATAAGCCGCGCGGCAAGAGGATTTCTGCCGAGCGATTCTACGCCGGATTGCGCTACTTTACCGAAATACACAAAGCCGGCTATTACGGAAGCTGCGGCTACCACAAATGCAAGCACATACCGAAATGCCACGCGCGGATTTGAAGCAATGTTCGTAAGAAGGCCGTGCGTGCCTATATCAAGATTTACCGCTATAGAACGTATTTCTTCCGGATTAGGGCTTGTGTACTCTTCCATCGCCGTGCCAATAATTACGCCGAATTGTTCCGCTTTAACGCCGATACCGGGAATAAGCGAGGTTGTTATATTATCGCCGGCAAAAATGGGACCTGCTAATGTTGATATGCGCACAAGCGCCACGCCCGAAGAAACAATAACATAACTTTGCTCATTTTCTTGAAGATTTCCCACCACCAAAGTTGGATTATTGGCTACCACTCCGGCCACTGCAGGATCGTACGATTCATTGCTTAACATGTAACGCCCGTCAACAAGGCTGATAATGTCTCCGGCTTTGATGTTTGTTCCTTCAATGCGCACGGGGATGCCGATTGTTCCCTTAAATTCAGATTCAACATTTTCTTTAATTTGCTGGCCGAGCGCTAATGGAGCAGAAATAAAACTAACGACAAAAAGCATACTCATCACACCTGCCAAAAACTGGCGTAATGTGAGCAAATATGCATCTTCATACGATTGAAACGATTCTTGGCGAATATACTCCATTGGATGCTTGAAAGACCTTCATGAGAAAGAGGTATTCAATATATATATTATACGCAAAAAAATGCGTGTTGTGGATGACGCGGAAGTAGAAGGTGTTCATATCGCGGGAATTTATGCCGCAAGTAGACGAGTTGAATAGTAGATTTGTCCCTTAATAAATTTTAGAGTGAAATTTCAGAAATATGAGATGGGGCGCCGGTGAAAATTTTGAAGCGCCAGCAGGGCTCACGCAAGA
>SBBS01000015.1 GCA_005239605.1 bacterium
GGGCTTGGTGAAAATTTCTTGCGTGAGCCCTGCTGGCGCTTCAAAATTTTCACCGGCGCCCCATCTCATATTTCTGAAATTTCACTCTAAAATTTATTACGGGACAGGTCTATTTAAGGAATAAGGTGTAAAGTATAAGTTTAAAAAAGAAAAAACGGCTTTTCACCGCAAACTTTTTTGCCATACCGGACTAAATTAGATCCGGCATCCATTTCCTCGATGGCAAATTAAGTCCTTTTCTCTGGACAGCCATTGTCTGCGGAATAATGATAGTGTATGAGAAATAAAAATATTTGTAAAGGGTTGACAAAAATAAACGCTGGCGCTTTATTTTTCCCTACGTTCCACGCTCCGTGTTCTACGAACCAAATCTACTCAATACTGCATAGCTCCCTACAATGGCGGCAGTTTCGGCGCGCAGCACCCTGCGCGAAAGCGAGACTATGAAAAAGCCGGCGTTACGCACCAAGGTAATTTCCTTTTCGGAAAACCCCCCTTCCGGACCGACAAAAAGCGATACCTGGCGACTTGCGGGAGGCGCGGCATCTAATGACCGGCGCGTTTCCTTTTCATGCGCAACTATGGTAAGGCCGCCCGCATTCTTGGCAGCGGCAACTGCCTCCGCAAACGTAACGATCGGCTGAATATCCGGCGCCAACGCGCGGCCGCTTTGCTCGGATGCTTCTTTTGTAATTTTCTCCGCGCGCTCCTGATGCACTCCTTTTTTGATAGATCGTTCCGAAACAACCGGCACAAACGCACTCACGCCAACTTCCGTACATTTTTCAAAAATAAATTCCAACTTGTCTTTTTTTATAAGCGATTGAAACAATGTTACATGCACGCGGGGCTCCCGCTCATTTTTTATTCGTTCTAACACGCGCCCGCTCACTACACGGTCGGTAATGCGCGAAATGCGAAACCGAAAATCCCACCCCAAAGCTTCCCCGCCCGTAAATAGCGCAATTTCATCATCGGGCTTCATACGCAAAACCGCCCGCACTTGATGCGTCAAGGCGGCATCATCAATCATAAGAGAACCTTCTTGAAGCTGTTGTTTTATATGGAAACGGCGCATGATAAAAAATGTTGTTCTTATTTATAAATCAATAACGCGGAGCAACACATCCTTTCCAAACCATTCTTTTGCCCGTTTTTCAAATTCCGGCGTTTTGTCTGTTACGCATATCGCCGCGCGAGCCCCGCGTGAAAGCGATTGTTCTATATCCGGATGGCGCTTGAGATAATCAGCCAGCTTTGCGCCGAGAAATTCATCCTGCGATACAACAGAAACCCCCGGGCCTGCCATGCGTTTTATTTCATGTTTCAGAAGGGGGTAATGCGTGCATCCTAACGCGATACAATCCGCTTTTTTTTGAAGCAAAGGTTTTATATAAGAAACAAGCGCTTCCACAGCCAACGCGCGATCGCCGCTTTCAATTAAAGGAACCAGCAAGGGAGCCGCATACTCATAAACGAATATGCATGGAGACCGCTTTTTTATTTCTTTTTGAATTGCATGAGAATCCGCCGTCGCCCGGGTGGCAAGCACGCCTACCCGCTTGCAATTCTTTTCTTGCACAGTTTCCGCAAGCGGCGCCAATACGCCAAGCACGCGCCGATCCGGAAAATATTCGGGTAAAAACTCCTGCTGCAAGCGGCGCAAAGCGAGCGCGGATGCGGTATTGCAAGCAAGAATTACCAACTTGCAATTCTGCCGCAAAAATAAATATTCCACCGCCTGCCGTGTAAACTCATATATGGTTTCGGGCGAACGATTGCCATACGGCACGCGTTTTGTATCTCCCGCATATATGTAATCATACGCCGGCAATTTCCGCACCAGCGCGCGCAATGTAAACAAGCCGCCTAACCCGGAATCAAACACCCCGATACGCTGATTGCGCTTTATCCCGTTAGAAATAATACCACGCCGCTTGCGGCATGGGTTACCGCCTTGGAATAATCTACGCGGGGATTTCAATACCCCGCGCAGATTTCTAACTGGATTTACCGCCATGCATAACATGGTATCCCGATGGCGCCTATATGACAATAGAGAAGCATGTCGTATAATTCAAAATATGGTCGGCTCTATCCGCATAAGCATATTTGCGGCTGGTATATGCGCCCTCGGGCTTGCGTTGTTGATTGTCGCCGCGAAACCACCGTTCGGAACATTTTTTTCATTATATGCGCCTTCTGTTGATGCGCCTAACAAAAATGAACACGCACTGCCAGCGCCTGCAGACACGCGCAATCTCCCCAACAAAACAAATGACGAACCAGCGCCTCAAACACAAACGGCAGAAACTGAACAAAAAACCGATAACGTGCTTGGCACGTCTCCCGAAAAATTAAAAACCGCGCAAGAAGAACGCGTGCTCGTAAAAGAACCAATAGTTTCCCCGCTTGATAATGCCCGGCGCCTTCCCTCGCAAACACTCTACATCCTGGCATCCGAACGCGTGGTAAATCTTTTCTGTGAGCTTCCCAAAAACGAAGTTGCCATCGCCACCGGCGTTATCATCCATCCGCGCGGCTACATTCTCACAAACGCGCATGTTGCAGACACGGAACAATCCCGCACGTGTCTTATACGCCGCGGCTCTCCGGCGCGCAATTTTGCCGTTGCGGAACGGGTATTTTTGCCGCCGAATTTTTCCAGCAAAAGTCACACGCGGGAAAATCTTGCAAATGACGTGGCCATCTGGAAAATAACAAGTGTAATTGAAAAGGAAACCGCCGATACATTTCCATTTTTCTCCATCCGTCCTCATAAGCTTCCTGTGGATGGCGCCGCGCTCGCCACTTTCAGTTATCCCGCCGAACTCTTGGGTTCGCACGCGGTGGTAAGCGCGTTGTATCTTTCGTTTTCGGAAACAAAAATCACGGCGCATGACGCTTATTTTATAGAATCCGCCCAAGGGCTGGGATCGCAAAAAGGATCTTCCGGCGGCATTTTGCTTGATCCGTTCACTGGTGAACTAGCCGGACTTATTTTCGCCGTAAACGACGTGAAAACTGAATACGTATCGGAACGCACCATGTTTTCGTTAACTCCCTTTGCCATACAAGAAGCGGTTCGCGCGGCAACCGGAAAAGATTTGGATGCGTATCTTAATTCAAATCCGTAACATACATAATCTCATACGAAAAAATTTATCCCCGGGGGTTTCCCGGGGATTATAAACGGAGAAATTGTATAAAGAACTCCGTTTTACAGAGTAACAAAACCTTAAATAAACAAAATTTGAGAACAATCTCATTTCCCATTAATTATGGGTGAAAGAGTTTACAAAATCTTGTATACTCTATAAAACGGTTTTGCTTCTGATATTATACAACATATAAAATATTCTGCGAACCGAAACATGTGGATTATTTTGTGCGCACTCCCATTCCTTTCTGTATCCCATGCGCGCCTGCCCACCCCGCATTCACCTCCACCACCTGGTCAATTGCTTCCGGCGAAGGCATGGAAACAATCTGATTGCCGCTTTGCGTAATTGACGGCAACGATGAAACCCCAACTACCCGTCCGCCCGCAATCCATATAAGATCAAGGGGGATCAAAGTGTTTTTATTCCAAAACGTTCGCGCGGAAACAGTAGGAAAAATAAACAGCATGCCGGAACCATCTGCCAGTTCCGTAACGCCCATAAGCCCTTTGGTGCGCTTTTCTTCGGTGTCGGCGATGAGAACCTCCAGATTAGCATCGTTGATCTGAATTTGCTTTGTTTCGTAAGCGTTTAATGGATTGATTTCCCGCATATATGCGGAAAAAACTACAAAACCAGCTATTACGAGAATGAGTATGAGAAAGATTATTTTTAGCATATTCCTATCTTATCAAAAATAAAAATATTTCTGGATCCCGTGTCAAAGCACGGAATGACAAAGTCACTTCTTCTGCCACGGGCGGATTTCTATGATTTTTTGGCGGCTTTTGTGGCCACTCACAATTTCTATGGCGCTTTTTGCCACTTCAAAATAATCGGAAAGAAGCTCCAGCATTTCTTCGTTTGCTTTGCCGTCAAACGGTGCGGAAGAAACAGAAACTTCTAAAATGCCGTCTTTTTCCACCACGCCCGGGCGCTTTGATTTTGATTTTATATGAATTTCCCTCTTCATCCCTGTATCCTAACAAAAAAGCTTGCAGTATGCACAAGCTTAAACGTGTTTGAAAACTATCATCGTGTTTTTATCTTTTGCGGAAGGACTGTAACGCAAACCCGCCATGTTCCTTCCGATAACACGCAAGAACTCTCTTGGTAAGCCGCTCAATCGTGCGCGTCTTGTGCGTTCCTTCATCGCGCTCCGGGAATGTAATGCCGAGTTGCGCGTCAAGATAGGTGATAATTTCAGCAATATCAGTGTCGCTTGCCCGCAAATCATTGACAAGCGCATGCTTGGGCAGCACCTGTTTAATTTTTATAGCAAGCACATCTGCAATGGTTCTGCGTACAATCCGCCTGATACCCCAAATGGTCATTCTTGGCAATGGGTCCTCCTTCCTAATTTATGTAATTATCAGTAGAAACTCGCCTTTCCCTTTCCTGCCGACAAAATAGGTAATTGCCTGGAAACAGGCGCCACACCAAAGCTCCTCATGTATTTTAGTTAATTCCTTCGCTATTACAAGAGATGTATCATTTCCCAAAACTTCTGCTATGTTTTCAAGCGTGCGCCGCAGCCGATGGGGTGATTCATACAATACCACCGGGCGCGCGTTTATATCTCGCGCTCTTTCAAAAAATGTTTTCCTCCCCTTTTTATGCGGCGGATAGCCAAGAAATGTAAATGAATCCGCGGATATGCCCGCAACGGACAATGCGCTTACCAGCGCGGACGGCCCGGGAATAGGAACAATAGAAACCTCCGGGGCATATTCCCGCACATAGGCAACCAGCCGCGAACCCGGATCGGAAATACCCGGAGTTCCGGCATCGCTCACCAATGCAACCGATCTGCCTTTTGCCAGTTCGTCCGCAACGCGTTTGTGCATGCGTTCTGCCACATGCTCATCGTATCGCAAAACCGGTTTTTTGATTTCATAATGCCGAAGCAATTTTTGCGTAACGCGCGTGTCTTCGGCCAAAACCACATCAACTTCTTTCAAAACCCGAAGCGCGCGCAAAGTAATATCTTCCAAATTACCGATGGGGGTTGCGACAATAAACAACGTTGGCATGTTATTTGCTTAAGCTCTTTTGCTTGGCGGTCCTGTTTACATGCCTTGCGAGCAGCCACGAGCTAGATTGCACTTTGCCGCCCTTGCCAACTCCGAACACCATTTTACAGCCGATTTCTTTGCACACCGGAATTTCGGGGATATTTTTCTTTGTGCGATCCCCGCCGTTTGCAAAAATATGCGGGCGCACTTTTTGCAATGCGCCGCACACGCTCATATCCTCGGTTCCTTTTACATGTTCGGTAACCACCACATCATCCACTGCCGCAAGCGCTTTGATGATCTCCTTGCGCTCGCGCTGGGGCATGAACACAAACCCTTTTTTCTTTCGCAGCCAGTGATCATTGTTCAGAATAACCACCAATTTATCGCCCAGTTTCCGCGCTTCTTCAAACATGCGCACATGCCCCACATGCAAGGGGTCAAACCCGCCGCTTACCGCAACCACTACGGGAGGATTATGTTGCCCGGATTTGTTCATAAAAAAAACATAACAATTCTTTCTATCATTGACAAGTATTTTTATATCCGTGTCTCTTGCGAAGCTTTTCTTGCAATATTTCAAAAACAATAACATGCGCCGTGTCGTCCAGCGACCAGCCCGCCGCGCGGCTTCGTTCGCAAAGCTTTACCATAGGAGCTTGCATAATGGCACGAAGTTTGCGTTTTGTTTCTTCATATATCTGTTCTGTCTCCACATTATGCGCCATCGTGCCTAAGTTCCGCGACCATTCCAAAAACGATCCGACCACCCCCCCGGGATTCATCACAATGCCGGGAAGCGCGGGAATCCCGCGGCTTGCAAGTATGTCATACGCGGCAGGCGTAACCGCTTCGTTCGCAAGCTCCACAATAAGTTTTGCCTGAATTTTGGAAGCGTTTCGTTCCGTAATTTGATTTTCAAGAGCTGCTGGCATCAATACATCAACCGGCAATAAGAGAAGTTCTTCATTAGAAATGGCCGCTGCCTGCGAGAAACCGGCAAGCGTTTGATTCTGCCTAAACCACGCGCGCACTGCCGGAATATCCAAACCTTTTTCGGCATAAATCCCTCCTTTTTTATCGCTTACCGCAACTATCGGATATCCGTATTCTTGCGAATGCGCGAGGCGCGCAAGGTTTTCTCCCACATTCCCAAACCCCTGAATCGCAAGCGCGGGCTTTTGCGGAAACATGCTTGTAAGCTGAAGATACTTTTCAAGCGCATCAAGCCCGCCGCGCGCGGTTGCCTCTTCCCGCCCGGGCAGCCCGCCGTTCTCCACCGGCTTACCCGTAAGCGCCTGATACGGGGGTGAACCGGTATCAATGTCTCCGGCCTTGTTGAGCATCCAGTACATAACCCGTTCATTTACCCCCATGTCCGGGCCCGGCACATCTTTGTGCGCATGAAGGCAATTGTGATTCGCAAGCTCAACAGTAAATTGCTCGGTAATATCGCGAAGTTCCGCTTCCGTGCACTCCGAAGGATCAACCGGCACTCCTCCTTTTGCTCCGCCAAAAGGAATATTCACCCAGGCACATTTGTACGTCATGTCGCGCGCAAGCACCTGCAGAAGTTCTTGCGTAACCTGCGGGTGAAACCGCAACCCGCCTTTGTATGGATATGAACCTTTCGGATGCGGATTGATATCATGCACGCGCCACGCAGGCATAGGCGCTTTTTCCCCTCTGATAGTCGGGCGGATTTTCATTTGATACACGTTTTTGGGCAATTTCAACTCTTCAAAAAACCATGCGGGAGCATGAATCATCTCGCACCAGCGCCGTAACCGCTTTGTGTTTTCTTCAAGCATGAGATTCTCCTTCTTGATTGTCATTTCACCCATATCAAACGTTCATTTTTATAATAAATCCCCCCCACCTTCCCGCGGGGTATTCGGGAAGGTGGGAGGATAAATCATTCTAAAGATCCAACACAGAACAAACCGCATATAGATTGCTATTATGCGCGCCGTGCGCACATATATAACACAAAGGACTGCCGATATGTTTTTATCCCAAATGCGCAACATCATTCCAGTGTATTAATTTCCAGCGCGACTCGCCAAAATCATTTTTTTCATAACTGCACACGCTGATGCCTGTGTTAAATTTATGGAAGAAAATAAGAAACCTTATATACTCAGACGGAGTAATGCCGTTACCGAACGCCATATATGCAAGGAGTGTGCGCAGAAACGTGCCGTGACTCACCACCACGATATTCTTCTCCGGCCGCATAAGAAGCATTTCAACAACGCGGCTTGCGCGTTCTATGCGATCGGAAAAATTTTCCTCATCCGCGTAGCGCCAGGTCGGTTTGTGATCCTGAATTTGAATTGATTTCCGAAGCTCCAACGCTTTTTCATCCGTATGGGGCTTGCCCTGAATTTCGCTCGGGGCGCGAACTTCCACCAATAAATCAGAAAATTCAATTGGTTTTTGCGCCTCTGCATGCACAAACTCAGCGGTTTCTTTGGCACGGGGCATGGTGCTCGCAAGAATTACGTCTATGGAAATACGCCCAAACCGCTTAGCAAGCGCCCGCGCCTGCCGTTTTCCTTCGGAGCTCAAACCGCCCTCGTGGCTTTGATGAACACCGGCCGCATTTCCTACCGATTCCCCATGGCGGACAAAATATACGATTTTGTCAGAATAGGCGTGAGTGGTTTCTTTGTTCATAATTTTTGTTTCTATGGGATTTTTATGCCCAACGGTGAAATCTGTAAAATATCTTGTGTAAATGGCATGATGGAACAAGTCGAACATCCATCGTACTAATTAGCAACTAAGCCATTACACAATAGCATGAAAACGCTCATCTATGAAGAATATCAAGAAAAAGTAAAGAATCTAAAAAAGTCAGTGATGTAACAAATTTTGCAAAAGAATTAATTGCTCTCACGCTGCAAAAAATGCTGGAAGCAGAACTCGCAGAACATTTAGGATATGAAAAATGCGAGAGCAAAGATAAGAACACTGGTAACTCACAGAACAGACACACGGTAAAAAAATTTAAAAACAGGATTCGGTAAAGAAATACGAAACCACGGAATCCGATGAGGAAGAAAAGATTATCTCCCTCTATGCTAAAGGAATGACTACCGGGACATCAATGACCGCATGAAGACCACGGCATCGATGTTTCCGCCAGCATAATATCCGCTATTGCCGAAACGAATCAAGATTTAATAAATTGCGCGTAGTACCTTATCCACAGCCATTCACACAAATGTGTTTACAGAACCTTGCCCGGCAGTGTGATAAGTTTGGCGCGCGGGATCAGATGACCGACTTTGAGGGCTCCTCTTTGCCCAGCTTCATCTTATCGTCTTGCAAACAACATAATAAACGCGCCGAGGTAACACAATGGTGTACGCTCCAGAATTTTATTGATACCGTCTAAAAACGATACGGGGAGAACCAGTATTTTTTTTGTTTGAATGTCGGCAAATCCCGCATCCACTGCCAATTGCCGCAGTTCGCGTTCAGAAAAAAACGTGTGCACCGGATCATCAAAATAAGTACCGCCGATGCCAAATGGGCGGAGCGCCGCCCGCAGCCAATCGTAAAACCACGCCACCTGGGCATTGGCCGAAGAAAGCAATAACACACCGCCCGGTTTTAACACTCGTTGGGCTTCCCTTAAAAAGAGTTCCGGATGATCCAGATAGTAGATCATTTCTGAGGAGATAACCGTATTAAACGATGCGTCAGGAAACGGAAGGTGTTCAGCATCACACACAACTGCCTCAATTCCTTTCTTTTTTATTTCCTCCACCATCCGCGGCGAAATATCGGTTGTTGTAACCGCGTATCCTTTTTCCATAAGCGCTTTTGATATGGCGCCGGTTCCCCCGCCCGCTTCCAAGCATGCTCCTTTGGCATGCAAAACAAAAAATTCCATCCGCCGTTGGATTGCATAAGAGCTGGTTACAGAATCATAGCGAGATGCAACTGTGTCAAAAACATTGCTAATATCGGCATTATTGGGTTTCATGAGCAAATGCAAAGTTCAAAAGACCTGTCCCTTAATAAATTTTAGAGTGAAATTTCAGAAATATGAGATGGGGCGCCGGTGAAAATTTTGAAGCGCTGGCAGGGCTCACGCAAGAAATTTTCACCAAGCCCCGGCCGGATTTCGGGAATTTTTAGCCGAAAATTTATTAAGGGACAGGTCTATTTTTCAAAGTTTCTAATTGCTATTTCATAGTGTGCTGTCTATAATGTATAACAATCAAACAACATACAAAAACTAATCACGATATCTTTTTAGGATCATCATCAAAATTTTAAGCCCATGCCAAAAGGCGTTTACTTTTGATTTTCCCGCATAGCGCGCGCGTTCTATCGCCGGCGCTTCGTCAAATTTCAACCCCGCGCGATGCGCCTTTACTACGATCTCCGTGCAAAATTCAAACCCGGACGAAGTAAGTTTCAGTTTTTTCAAACCATCGCGCGTTACGGCGGTAAACAGATACAAGCTGTCCGTAACCCGCGTGCCATGAATCATGTTGGTCATCAGTGTAAACATGCGGTTTCCAAACCATCGGATAACGGTGTCGTCTTCACTGTGCCCGCCCGGCGCATACCGCGATGCCATTACATATTCCCCGCCACGGCGCACTCGTTCAACTAATTTGGGGATATCAGCCGGGTTATGCGATCCATCCGCGTCCATCATAATAAGCACATCACCCGTTGCAATATCAAAACCTTCAATAAACGCCGCTCCGTACCCCTTGCCTTTTTGCACAACAAATTTATCTTCCGGACGCAAATTTTCTTTTACTTCTTCCGCGGTGCGATCTGTGGAATGCCCGTCTATAACCACCACTTCATCCACTACATCGCGCGGCACTTCCTTCAACACACGCCCAATACAGCCCTCTTCATTGCGGGTTGGAATAAGGAGTGAAACTTTCAGATCTTTTATTTGAGTGGAGTCATCACGAAACATAGTATACGCAATCAAACTGTAAACGATTCAACTATACCAATTAGTGTTATAATGAGCAACATTATAATTAGACCTGTCCCTTAATAAATTTTAGAGTGAAATTTCAGAAATATGAGATGGGGCGCCGGTGAAAATTTTGAAGCGCTAGCAGGGCTCACGCAAGA
>SBBS01000091.1 GCA_005239605.1 bacterium
GGTGAAAATTTTGAAGCGCCAGCAGGGCTCACGCAAGAAATTTTCACCAAGCCCCGGCCAGATTTCGGGAATTTTTAGCCGAAAATTTATTAAGGGACAAGTCTAATGTAAAATCACAAAATTATTCCGGCTCCGCCGGAATACCAAAATTTTACACTTTGATTTTTGCACTTTACGTTTTATCAAGGTAGCTCTGTAAAATCAAAGCGGCGCTCGCGGCATCAGTTTTATCCCGAGAAACAGCGCCTTTCTGGATAGCTTTGGTAGACAAAATTTCATTTTGGAACTCCACTTCCACACCCAGCTTTTCCATAACCTCTTTTGCGAACGCGCGGATTTCTGTCGCCAACTCTCCTTCTTGGCCGCCATGGCGCACCGGTATGCCCATTACAACTTTTTGCGCGCCTTCGTAATCTATCATTCTATCTACATAATCAAGCGCTTTCGCGCGGCCTTCCACCACATCGCGCGGGAACGCAATTTTTTGATCGGTATCGCCCATCGCAAACCCGATCCGCTTTGTGCCGTAATCTATGCCAAGCAAACGCATGAAGATAGAATAATAAATTATGAATCAGGAATCAAGAAAGTCACATCTTTCTGCTATAGCAGAAAGATGCGACTTTTCCAAAAAAAGCCGCCCGGGCAGTCACACCGGGGCGACCCCGTACTTTTTCTATCACTCCTTTTTGGCAGGACAATTTGTTTTGTGATTTTCTGACCACCCGATTCGAATACGCCTCTTACAGCGCGCGCACGGCGAACAGCAAGGCACATTATGCATGGCAAACGAACCAAGTTCATGGCACTCGCAATCACACTCGTCTATTTCTAACAACACACATCGGCCGGTAAAAAGTTTGTCATCCATTATGAAGACCTCCATTTCAAAACCTACAGCAAATACTGCTACTCCGTCAATACGCGCGCGCCGTTCTTTGTTACCGCCACCGTGTGCTCAAAATGCGCCGCGCGCGAACCATCTTTGGTTTTCCATGTCCAGCCGTCTTTCGCAAGAAACACCTGATGTTTCCCGGCTGTTACCATGGGTTCCAGGGCAAGAACCATTCCCTCAAGCAATTTTAAACCGCGCCCCTTCTTGCCAAAATTCGGCGCTTCGGGGTCTTCGTGCGCCGCATGCCCCACCCCATGCCCCACCAGTTCCCGCACAATGCCAAACCCCCGTGCTTCGGCGCATGCTTGCACAGCTTCTCCGATATCTCCGATATGCGCGCCCGAGCGTACCGCCTGAATCCCTTTTTCCAACGCCATGCGCGTGGTATCAATCAGTTTTTTTGAGGCCTCATCAATATAACCCGCATCAACCGTAACCGCCATATCTGTAAATAATCCCTCATACTTCATGCCGATATCCAATCCGATTATATCGCCTTCCTGAAGAACGCGCTTTTCGGATGGAATGCCGTGCACCACTTCATCGTTGATGGACGTGCACAAAGACGCAGGATAGGGAATACGCGCGCCAAACGCGTTGTAGCCTTTGAAAGACGGCGTGCCGCCCGAAGAAATAATCAGTGTTTCGGCAATCGTGTCAAGTTCTTTGGTTGTTACACCCGGACGCACCGCCTCTACCACTTGCCGCATTATGCCCGCGAGCCGCCTGCCGCCTTCCGCAAGAATCGCAATTTCTTTTTCTGATTTGACCAATGCCATTTTAGTCTTCCAATCCTAACACCTCCACAATGTCAGTATGAACTTGGTCAGCCAATTGTTCACCATTAATTTTTATCAAGCGGAGACCTTCTTTTTCTATGAACTCAAGCACCGGCTTGGTGCGCGTGAGATATTGCGGTATCCGTTCGTTTCGGATTGTTTCCGCATTATCTAAATTGTCGCGAGTAACCAGTTCTCCGCCGCATACCGGACACTGTATCCATTTCTCTGTTTCTTCAGACCAAATGACTGCACGCCTGCATAGCGCGCAAATACGGCGGTGACTGTTGCGGTACACAGCGACATCTTCACTTATTTCGATGAGTAGCGGCAAGAGATTCTCTTTTCCAAACAACCCGGCTAAAAAGGGGACAATATCTTCCGCTTCTTCCAATGTGCGGGGCGACCCACTAAATACGAGAGATTTTCCTTCGGTAACAAGATTACCCACTCGTTCGTGAATGAGTTGCCGAACCCACGCAGGATCATTTAACACACCCGACTCAAAAACTCTGCGATGCTCTTGAATAACTAGATCGTTCATGTGCGCGGGATCGTGCACAATCTTTTGAATTTCTTTGCCCGTATCAAAATGAAAAAAACCGTATCTATCAGCTAAAAAATCTGCCTGCGTACTCTTTCCCGAACCGGGTAATCCAAAACAGAACACAACACGTTTCTTCCAATCAGAATGTGCGTCAGATTGTATGTTCATAAAAATTATCTCCGCTTAAATTATATCACAACACTTCTCTAAATGAAAATTCGCCAAAGGAGAATACTGAAATTTTGCATTTTGAACTTTGAATTTTGCATTTCTATTCATACTCCCGCATCACGAGCTTCCCTTCCATCTGTTTCATAAATTCAAGCACTACCGAAACAACAATAAGAAGCGCAGTTCCGCCCAGCGAAAGCGTTACGATACCGGTTGCCGCCTGTACTATAAACGGCAAAACGGCAATAAAGCCGAGAAACCCGGCGCCTACCAATGTAATGCGCGTAATGACATGACTCAAAAAATCAGCCGTGGGACGCCCCGGCCGGATACCGGACACAAAACCGCCGCTTTTTTGCAGATTGTTGGAAATGTTATCAGGATCAAATGTAACCGCTGTATAAAAATAGGTGAAGAAAAACACCAAAATAAAGTAAACTAAGCCGTAGAGCAAAAGGTTTTGAGAAAAGCGTAAAAACGCGTCTGCCATTCCCTGTAAAAATGCGTTTGATGAAGCAGATAAAAAACCCGCGAACATTTGGGGAAACAGTAAAATGGAAAGCGCGAAAATAATAGGAATAACGCCCGCCTGGTTTACCCGCAACGGAAGATAGGTGGAGAATCCGCCGTACATCCGCATGCCGCGCACGCGCTTTGTGTAGGAAACCGGAACCGGACGTTCTCCTTCGGTAATAAAAACAACCGCCGCGATTACTATAATGCCAAGCGCGGCAAACAAAGCAAACAGCGGAATTTGAGTCGCGTCAAAAGATACGAGCGTCTGCTGGATACTTGTGGGAACACCCGCCACGATGCCGGAAAAAATCATAACAGAAACGCCGTTCCCGATGCCGTACTCGGAGATAAGCTCGCCCAGCCACATAAGAAATAGGGCGCCCGCCGTTACGATAATAATGTTTGTTGCCATGCCGAACACCGTTACCTCACCTAAAATTCCTTGTCGGGAAAGAAGCGTCAACAATCCGTATCCCTGCAATACGGCAAGGGGCACCGTAAGCAAGCGAGAATACTGATTAAATTTTTGACGCCCCGCTTCCCCCGCTTCCTGATACATTTCTTTCAACTGCGGAAACACGATCGTCATAAGCTGCATAATGATGGAGCCGGTAATATAGGGGCCCAACCCCAACATGGCAATGGAAAGATTATCCAACGCGCCTCCAGAAAATATATTTAATAAACCCAAAAGCTGGTTCCCGGATAAAAACGCTTCAAGTTGAAGCCTGTCCACGCCGGGAATAGGAATAGTTGCCGTTAAGCGAAAAACAGCCAAAATGCCAAGCATAAACAAGATACGCTTTCGCAAGTCAGGATCTTTGAATATCTGCAACAATTTATTCATTTTGCATTTTTATGCTTCCGCCTGCTTTTTCAATTTTTTCTTTCGCGGACGCGGATACCTCGCATCCTTCCACCGTTACACTTTTTGTAAGAGTTCCGACGCCAAGAATTTTAACTTTTATATGGCCGCTTTTTTTTGTAAGAACGTTTTTTTCCCGCAATGTTTGAGGCGAAATAATTTCCCCCTTCTCAAATACGCGTTCTATCACTTCTACGTTTACCGCGGCGGGGCGGGCGCGAAATGCCGTAAACCGATATCCGCGCTTCTTGGGAATTTTCTTAAGAACATCACGCAGCTGCGGACGAATTCTCCTGCCCGCGCGCGCTTTCTGCCCCTTCGCGCCGCGGCCAGAAAACGTGCCGCGTTTGCCGCCGCGGCCCACGCGTTTTGCTTTTTTATCTTTACCTGCTTGTATGGTGTGGAGCTGCATGGATAGTTATATTTTTAATTGTTTTAATGCTTTCATAGCTGCCAGCGCATTATTCAATTTATTGGTTGAACGCGATATAATTTTGCCTGTTATGTCCTGAATGCCCGCCAAATCGCATATCACCCGTATGGGACCGCCGGCCATAATCCCGCGTCCTTTGCGAGCCGGTTTCAGCAGCAGCTGGGATCCTGCATGTTTTGCGAACACTTCATGAGGAATAGTCCCTTCCTTTGTGAGCGGCACGCGCACCATATGCTTTCGGGCTTGCTTAAACGCCTTTTCAATCGCAAGAGCGGTATCAACTCCTTTTGCGGAAGCAAACCCCACATCCCCTTTTCGGTTTCCAATAACCAAAGACGCGCGAAAACTAAAACGGCGGCCGCCTGCTACCACGCGCGCAACGCGCCGAAGATCTATCAGTTTTTGCTCATATTCCGGTTTTTCCCTTTTTTGTTTTTGCGCTTGAGAGCGCTTTCGCATATACGCCATTTTCCTATCCTTGCTTAAAATAACCTAAAATTCAAGGCCGCCGTCACGCGCGCCTTCCGCAAAAGCACGAATGCGTCCTTGATACCGATACCCGCCGCGATCAAAAATTATCCGCTTTATCTGTTTTTCCAACGCGCGGCGTGCCAGCTCCCGCCCTGTCGCGCGCGCAACATCGCTCTTTGATGCTGATTTTTTTGCTTTGGGATCGGAGGAAACAGCCACACTATGCACACCTAATAATGTCCGGCCTGCCGCATCGTCAATAATCTGACCATAAATAAAACGATTGGAACGAAAAACCGATAGCCGCAGACGGCTCGCAGTACCCTGCACCTTAGCCCTCACTCTCCGATGCCTTCTTTCTCTTTTTTTTGTTTTGGAATACCTCATAGTTTAAAATTCAAAGTTAAAAGTTTAAAGTGTATAATCATTCCGGTGAAACCGGAATACCTTAATTTTGAACTTTACACTTTGCATTAGACCTGTCCCTTAATAAATTTTCGGCTAAAAATTCCCGAAATCCGGCCGGGGCTTGGTGAAAATTTCTTGCGTTAGCCCTGCTGGCGCTTCAA
>SBBS01000003.1 GCA_005239605.1 bacterium
ATGGGCTTATAATGCCCTGCAAACCACCATACTTTTCGGTGTCTTTTTATATGATGCATCAATGTGCTCTTGGGTGTCATTTTAGATGATTGGATGCGGCAAATTGGATTTTTTCAGGAATTTTTGCTAAAATAGTTTCTAACGTGGTTGTATAGATACACTAGATATTTGTAACGGGGCAGGCATTGCAAAGGCCGCATGTTCAATCCCTGCACCGTCAACAAATTCACTTTGATATTTGCATTTCACATTATATGCTGGATGTATGTTTGTTCTTGTTTTTTTTGAATACATATCATGGCAATATGGCGAAGGTATTCGCGAATTTGCGGCCGCATGGCAGAACATTCACTGGTTTTTGTGGCGCGTGTTTTCCGTCCCGCTGCTTGTGCGAACGTTTTTTGCGCCCTTTCGCCGCACAAGCGAATCATACGGGCGGGGGTTTGATCCGGCGGCAATGGCAGAGACTTTCTTGATTAATTTGGTAACGCGGCTGGTGGGGGTCATTGTGCGGAGCGTTCTGCTTGCCGCCGTTCTTTTGTTTCAGGCCGTCGTTTTTGCCGCGGGAAGCATACTTTTTATATGGTTTTTACTTGCGCCGGTTATTATTCCGGTGAGCATTCTTGCAGGGATATTAGTGATACTTTTGTAATAATGTAGGACTTACGCGTTTCATGAATACGCATGCAATATAGTGACATCGTAAGTCACTATATTGCATTAAATACGTAAGTACTAAATGAAATAAACTTATATGCAAGACAACAATGCCAAATTTCCTGTAACGCTTCTTGCCATGCGTCCCGGCATTCTCCGCGCGGCGCGTCTGGAAGCTGTTTTGCCGAGATCATTGCGGCGCCATATGCTTGCCTCGTTTTTTTTCCTTACTTTATTTCTTTTTTTCTTGTGGCTGTTGTCGCTGCTTGCGGGGAGTTTGTTTTTGGGGGCAGGCGGCGCGCGTTTTCTTCATAAGTTGCTTGGCGGGGTTACCTTGATTGTCTCGGCGCCTCTTTGGTTTTATGTTGTCGCGGAATTTTATTTTCTTACCACTTCCCGTCCGGAGCCGTTGTGGGAAGCGTCTTTGCCGGACGGCCCGCGTTTTTTCAGTATAAATTATGGAGCGGCTCGCCGGTTATGGCAGTTGGACGCGTTCCGAAAAATGGAGATGGACATTGGTGAGCTCTACCGGATGCTGCCGGATGACACGTTCATGCGGCAGCTCTTTTTGCGGTTAGGCATTGAGATGTCTTATGTAAAAGAATTCATTGAATCAAAAGAAAAAGAATTGCTTATGGGGCGTGATCTTTTATTCCAAACGCTTGTGTACGAAGCAATACAGGCAAAGTCCGACATGATAACGGCGCGTGAATTTGCCATGCTTCTTTTTGATATGGATAAGGATTTTGAAGAATTTTTATTCCGGCATGAAATTCGCAAGCAAGATTTCTTGGGAGCGGCGCATTGGGTTTCCGCATTGATTCAGCTGCGGCAAGCACAGCTTCGCTGGTGGGAGCGGGCAATCCTCGGCCGTATGCCAACATTTGGCGCGAGTCTTGTTTTTGGCTATACCTATACGCTTGATAAGTTTGCGCGCGATATAAATGCGGGGAGCCAAGGCGCTATTATTCCGGAAGGCGCGGTTCATGGAAAGGAATTGCAGGAGATTGCGGGTATTCTGGCGCGTTCGGATCAAGCAAACGTGATTGTGGTGGGTGAGCCCGGATCGGGCAAGACCGCGATATTGGAACAATTGGCGCGGCTTATTTTGGAGGGGTCAGCTCCGCCGGCATTATGGCAAAAACGGCTTATCGCGATTGATGCAGTGGCGCTTACCGCCGCCGCAAAACAAAAGGGCGAATTGGAGGAGTTACTGATCAAAGTTATGAATGAAGCGGCTGGCGCGGGCAACGTGGCGCTCGTGCTTGAGCGTTTCCCTGAATTTATAGAATCGGCGCATCACATCGGTGTAAATGCCATTTCCATCATGGAGCCGTATTTGGAAGGAACGGAATTACAGGTTATCGCGCTGTCGGACAAAGATCAGTATCATCGCGTGTTGGAGCCAAATGCTGCCATTACAAAATTGTTTGAACATGTGGAAATCAAAGAGCCGGAAATCTCAAGCGCGGTATTTGTTTTGGAAGAAATTGCGTACGAATTGGAAAAGACGCACGCCGTGTTTATTACATATCCCGCGTTGGTGGAAGCGGCGTATTTGGCTGATCGCTATATTACCGCCGGCGCTATGCCTGAGAAAGCAATAGATGTTTTGGAGCGCGCGGTAACAGCGGCGGTAAACGCGGGGGAATTGTTTGTTACAAAACAGCACGCGGAGCGCGCCGTGGAGGAGCGTACGCATATACCGGTGGAAAAAGCTGCCGGCGCGGAAGCCGAAAAGTTATTGAACATGGAGGACGAGCTCCATAAGCGCGTGATCGGCCAACATGCGGCAATTACGGCCGTGGCAAATGCTTTGCGGCGGGCGCGCGCGGGACTGCACGCGGGAAAGCGCCCCATCGGCTCGTTTTTATTTTTGGGGCCCACCGGCGTGGGAAAAACAGAAACCGCAAAAGCGCTTGCTCACATTTATTTTGGCTCCGAAGACGCTATGAGCCGTTTTGACATGTCGGAGTTTCAAGGGCCGGAAGGAGTGAACAAACTCATCGGAGCGTTTGATACGGGTGAACCCGGCGCGTTGAGCAATGCGCTTCGCTCAAAGCCGTTTAGCCTGCTTTTATTTGATGAATTTGAAAAATCGTCGCGCAATGTTGTTAATTTATTCCTTCAGATATTGGAAGAAGGTTTTTTTTCCGATGCGCATGGCAAACGGGTTTCCGCGCGGGATGCGATAATTATTGCCACCTCAAACGCCGGCAGTAATCTCATTTGGGATATGGTTCAGCAAGGGAAGGATGTAGCTGTTCTTCAAAAAGAAGTAATTGACGCGATCCGCCAGCAAGGCATTTTTGTGCCCGAGATCCTCAACCGGTTTGACGCCATTGTGGTATTTAATCCGTTAAACAAAGAAGAATTAAAAGAGGTTGCAAAACTTCTTTTGGAAAAACTTGCGGGAAATCTCAAAAAACAAGAAATTGAACTTGTTATTACGGAAGAGCTTATCGCGAAAGTTGTTGACATGGGGTACGACCCGGTTATGGGCGCGCGTCCCATGCGCCGCGCCATTGCTGACCGTGTGGAGCAGATTATAGCGCGAAAACTCTTGGACGGCTCTCTCAAACGCGGCGGAATGGCGCAATTTACACCCGAGGAAATTCAAGCATTATAAAACTGATAAAAACTTATCCCCACCTTTCCCCAAAAAAACCTAAAAAAACGCATACAGGGTATACTGATAAGGTATACTACATAAGACCTGTCCCCTAATAAATTTTAGAGTGAAATTTCAGAAATATGAGATGGGGCGCCGGTGAAAATTTTGA
>SBBS01000092.1 GCA_005239605.1 bacterium
AGCCCTGCTGGCGCTTCAAAATTTTCACCGGCGCCCCATCTCATATTTCTGAAATTTCACTCTAAAATTTATTAAGGGACAGGTCTACTTTCACAACAATGGCAAATGCGCTATACTGGAAATATGCCAACTATTCATGGGAAAAACTTCATCTGGACGCATTTGGAAAAGCCCGCCGTGGACGATGTGATGGAAATTGCCAAGAATTGCGATCTGCACCCGTTGGTGGCGGATGAGCTGTTGCGGCCTACATTTCGGCCGAAAATGGAGGTGTATGATTCGTATATCTACCTTATACTTCATTTTCCACGCTTTGACGCGCGTGATTCCAGCCATGGCGCGGAGATTGATTTCATCATCGGGAAAGACTTTTTTATAACCACCCAATATACGCGCATGCCCGCGCTTGAACAGTTTATCAGCGAATGCGAAACCGACAAGCGTAAATTAAAACAATACCTCTCAAGCGAAGGCGAATTGCTCTATTATGCGCTTTCCAGACTCTTTGAAGATTCATTTCGGGAACTTGAAAAAATGGACAAAATTATTTCTGCGATGGAAAATATTATCTTCAAAGAACGGAATCGTGATTATGTGGAAGATATTTCATTGCTGCGGCGCGAAATACTTGATTTTCGCCGCACCATTCATCCTCAGCAATCAGTGCTTCGGTCTCTGGAAGAAGAAGGAAAAGCATTTTTTGGCAAAGATATGCAGCCTTACATAAGCCGTATCATTGGGGATTACCTTCGGATATGGCATATTTTGGAAAACCACAAAGAAACCGTGGAAGCTCTCCATGAAACAAACGAATCTCTCCTTTCGCTCCGCACATCAGAAATCACAAAAAACCTCACCATCATGGCATTTGTTACTTTTCCTCTTACTCTTCTCGCTGCTTTGTTTGGCATGAATACCAACGTGCTCCCCATTGTGGGTCAGCCGCATGATTTTTGGATTATTGTCGGCATCATGCTTGCAGGAATTGCCGGAATGTTTGTATTCTTTCGGTGGAAAAAGTGGATTTAATCAGTTATAAGTTGTAAGCCATAAAGTATAAGTTTAATGTCAATTAAGTTTTATAACACCCGTACGCGAAAGAAAGAAACATTCCGATCCCTCAAAAAGGGGGTTGTTCGCATGTATACTTGCGGCCCTACCGTGTATGATTATGCGCATATCGGAAATTTGCGCACCTATTTTTTTGAAGACATTTTAAGGCGCGCGCTTTTGGCAAATGGTTATCGTGTGCGGCACGCCATGAACATTACCGATGTGGGGCATCTTACCGGCGATCAGGATTTCGCGGAAGATAAAATAGAGCGCCGAGCGGAAAAAGAAGGCAAACATCCGCTTGAAATCGCAAAGTTTTATGAACATAAATTTTTATCCGATTTGCAAGAACTCAACATTCTCCCGCCGTCAAGGTTGCTCCGCGCGTCTGAAGCTATTTCCGAGCAAATCGCGATTATTGCAAAGCTTGAGAAGAAAGGATGCATATACACGGATGAGTTTGCCGTATATTTTGACACGTCTCGCTTTCCTGCGTATGGAAAATTGACCGGCCAAAAATTATCCGAAAAACGAACCGGCGCTCGCGCCCAAGTGGTGGTAGACGAACACAAACGGCATCCGTCTGATTTCGCTTTGTGGTTTTTCTTGAAAGGGCGGTATAAAAACCATATTCTCCGCTGGCCTTCTCCATGGGGAGAAGGGTTCCCGGGCTGGCATATTGAATGCAGCGCCATATCCCGCAAGCTTCTCGGACAACCCTTTGATATACATGCGGGCGGCGTGGATCATATTGGAACGCACCACACAAATGAAATCGCGCAGTCGGAAAGCGCCTTTGAAAAACCTCTTGCGCGTTTCTGGATGCACGGCGAATTTTTGCTGATAGACGCAAAACGTATGGGAAAAAGCGAAGGCAATCTTCTCACTCTTGACTATCTTAAAGAAAAGAAATTCTCCCCTCTTGATTTTCGTTATTTAGCATTAACCGCGCACTATCGCTCAAAACTGAATTTTACTTGGCAGTCGCTGGAAAGCGCGCGAAATGCCCGCAAAGAACTGGAAGAATTCACGCGTGAACTTCTTAAGGAAAAAAAAGGAAGATCAAAAGGCAAACAACAGCCCTATGCGCTCATTGAAAAAAAATTCATGCAAGCCATGGCGGACGATCTCAATACGCCCAAAGCCCTTAGTGTTCTCTGGAAGTTTATACATCACTATCGCAAAAGCAAAATCCGTCAATCAGCAGCGGCTTACGCGCTTCTTTTGACTTTTGACGAGATTTTGGGATTGGGACTTGGCGCTCTAAAAATTGCATATATACCAGCCTCTGTTCAACAGTTGGTAAATAGGCGCGAGGAGGCTCGTCAAAAAAAGCATTGGCTTCAAGCAGATAGCATTCGTGAAGAACTAAAGAAGAAGGGATGGGAAGTAAAAGATACGCCGGAAGGGCCTGTTGTTACAAAATACTACTGACTTTTCCAAATTAGCTTACTATAGGATTCTAAGATTTTTGTCATCTCTTTGATACAAAACAGTTTTCAAAAAACCGAGACGTAGCAACGCTCCGGTGAGCGTTTTTATGAAAATTGTTTTGTGCAGAGAGGGGCGAAAATATGGAATCATAGTGGTAAGCTAATTTGGAAAAGTCGGTAATTTAAGGTGAGTTACGCACACGTTCTCTACATTTTATCCGCTGGAGTGCGTTTGTGTCGGAAATTTCTCTCGCCTATACTAACTCTATGGCAGGCGCTTCATTGTCAAAAACATCTTTTTCCATGCAACCTGCGTCCATAGCAGGTTTGTCTTCTGCTGGCGCAGGCGTTCGCATACCGCCGCAAAACGTGGAAGCGGAGATGTCGGTTCTCGGCTCTTTAATGCTGGATAAAGATGCTTTCAGCAAAGTTGCCGATAGTATACGTCCGGAATCATTCTACCGAGATCAGCATCGCATTATTTTTGAAGCTATGCAGAATCTATTTGAAAAACGCGTGCCTATTGATGTGCTTTCTACATCAAACCGCCTTCGTGAAAAGCGTCAGCTGGATGCCGCCGGCGGCATGAGTTATCTCACGTCGCTTGTTACTATGGTGCCTACGGCAAGCAACGTGGTTCATTATGCGGAAATCGTTCATCGAAAGTTTGTATTGAGAAACATCATAACTATTTCCCAAGAAATCAATCAATTAGGATATCAGGAATCAGATGAAGTTGAAACGCTTTTGGACGAAGCCGAAAAAAAGATTTTCAGCATTTCTCATGGGTCCTTGCGGCAGCGGTTTGCTCCTGTTTCTGAATCCCTGGAAGCGGCTTGGGAACGCATTGATAATCTGCAGGACGGAAATAATCTACGCGGAGTTCCCACGGGGTTCACCCAGCTTGATAACCTATTATCCGGTTTGCAAAAATCCGACCTTATTCTTTTAGCAGCTCGGCCGTCATTTGGAAAAACAAGTTTAGCGCTTGATATCGCGCGGCACGCGGCGGTTGCCCAAAACATTCCGGTCGGCATTTTTAGTTTGGAAATGTCCACAGAACAGCTTGTGGATCGATTGCTTGCGGCGGAAGCAAATGTGGATTCATGGCGGCTTCGCACAGGCCGCTTGGCGCATGATTCGGATGATTTTATGCGCATTCGTGACGCATTGGGACGCCTTTCCAAAGCCCCCTTATTTATTGACGATGAACCATCCAACAACATACTCCAAATGCGCGCCATGGCGCGGCGTTTGCAGGCAGAACACGGCCTCGGCCTTATTATTGTGGATTATATTCAGCTTATTACCTATCACAAAACAAACTCTGAGAGTTTAGTGCGCGAGGTTACGGAAATTTCCCGCGCTCTCAAGGGCCTTGCGCGCGAGCTTGCGGTGCCTGTTGTCGCTCTTTCTCAACTTTCACGCGCGGTGGAACAGCGCCATCCTTCTATTCCAAAATTATCTGATTTACGGGAAAGTGGAAGTTTGGAACAGGATGCGGACGTTGTTGTGTTTATTTATCGCGAAGACCGATACAAAGATTCGGATGAAAATAAGAACATTGTTGAACTTCAGATAGCAAAGCATCGCAATGGCCCGTTGGGAAAGATTAGTTTGTTTTTCAATCAAAATATTACCTCGTTTAGAAGCTTGGAACAGCACATGCAGGCAGATAATTAATTATGGCGCATCCAAAGCATATTCAACGAACGGCTGAACTTCTCGGACAGCTCCCGGGCATCGGCCCCCGTCAGGCGCTTCGATTAAGTTATGTTCTTGCGGAAAAAAATCCCGCATGGCGATCAGAATTAGCCCGCTTGCTGGAAACATTCGGCGTGGAGCTTTCGCGCTGCGAGCTTTGTTTTCGTGTTATGGAACGGCGCGAATCCCCTCATTGCGATATTTGCGCTTCTCCTTCCCGTGATAAGAATGCGATTCTCATTGTAGAAAAAGAGTCGGATGTAGAACAATTTGAATCCAGCCGGCGCTATCAAGGGTTGTATTATGTGATAGGCGGCGTTATTTCTCCGCTTGAAAAAAACCCGGGCGAAAAACTGCATTTGCGGGCGCTGTTTGATCGCGTAAAGATGAATCTCACAGATGGCGCCATGGAAGTTATTATTGCCACTTCAAATACGCTGGAAGGCAACCAAACAGCCTCTTACATAGAGCGCATTCTTCAGCCGCTTATGCAAATAAATCCACCCGGCAATGGAGCCGGGGGGGTAAAAATAACCCGCTTGGGACGCGGATTGTCCACGGGGGCGGAGATTGAATATGCCGATCCGCTGACGCTGGAGCAGGCATTGAAAAATAGAAAATAAACTTGTGAAATTACAAATTCATTAAACGATCGTTTAATGAATTTGTAATTTTTTGTTTTTAACCATTAGACCTGTCCCTTAATAAATTTTAGAGTGAAATTTCAGAAATATGAGATGGGGCGCCGGTGAAAATTTTGAAGCGCTAGCAGGGCTCACGCAAGA
>SBBS01000069.1 GCA_005239605.1 bacterium
AGCCCTGCTGGCGCTTCAAAATTTTCACCGGCGCCCCATCTCATATTTCTGAAATTTCACTCTAAAATTTATTAAGGGACAGGTCTACTTTATACTATTGCCGACGCTTATATTTTATGCTACATTGTCGTTATGATTGCATATAATGAATTAAAGAAAGGCGCTCTCTTTATGTGGAACGGCGAACCGTATGAAGTGCTGGAATATAATTTTGTGCGCATGCAGCAGCGCCGCCCGTCCGCGCAAACAAAAATCCGGAATTTAAAAACCGGCGCCATTTCACTGCAAACATTTAAGCAATCGGATACCTTTGAAGAATTGAAATTTGAAAAAAAACAGGCCGTCTTTGTGTATTGCAGCCGCGGTACCTGCACATTTCATCCGGCGGGAAAACCGAGCGATCGATTCACGCTTCCTGAAAACGAAGAGTTAAAAAACAAAACCAAATACTTAAAGCCGAACACGGAAGTTACCGCCCGCTATATCGATGATGAGCTTTTAGACATTTCTATCCCTATCAAAGTTGATCTGAAGGTAATCGAGTCAGCGCCCGCCGTTCGCGGAAACACGGCGCAAGGCGGCTTAAAGCAGGTTACTATGGAAACGGGGTTTGCATTAAACGTGCCTATGTTTATAAATGAAGGGGATGAGCTTCGTATTAACACGGAGTCGGGAGAGTATGTAGAACGTGTAAATAAGTAACAAACGGAACGACAAAATTAAAGTTTAATTCTTTCTCCGGGTTGCAAAGAGCCGCCGCTCGGTTTTTTTTGTTGTGCGGGAGATGTGGGAGAATTCTTTGTTTGAGCAGGCACACGGCGCTTTGCCAGCACCCCTTGCAGCACGGATCTCAGCTCGGAAATTCTTTCCGGGGTCTTTTGCTCGGCAGCATGGCGCTTAGGAATCGTTTTTTGGGTATCTTTGGAAACATACGAGCGCAGCGCAGAAAGCGAAACCGGCTTTGCGGAAGAGAGAGGAGAATGCATGGAAGGCGAAAGCGCGGGCCTGGATGCCGGTGCGGGTTTCAATAGAGGTTCCGGTTCTTTCTTTATTGTAATATTTTCACTGCTGGTTTTTTCGGAGTTTTTCACAAATGTCCGGATTGTATCGGAAACGCGTTCCGGTTTCGGAGACGGCGGCATAACTTCCGCAGAAGATCCGAGCGTGGGCCCAAAACCGCTCCAGCGATTCATTTCTTCTTCCACCTCTTCGCGTTTTCGCGCGTATGTTTTCCGGGAAGCGTCAATTATGCGCGCCGCCGCGCCTTCAGAAACTTCTATCATGAGCGGCGGCAGAGTGGATGCAGAAAACGGGCGGCTGCGCACTTGCTCAATCATCAGCTTTAAAAAAATGTGATGATTCGGCAAACCCACCAAATCTTCAATGGTAACTTCCGGCGCGAATTCATTTTCCAAAAACTCCGCGTCCGCCGCGCCCACCCGAAACACCACAAGCGTGCCCACGTTTCCAAACACCGCGTCGCGCACGCGCGTGCTGGTATCCGTTACCAACTGCCCGATATATTGGTGGGCAATAACAAGATTAAGGCGATATTTACGCGCTTCCGACAAAATGGAGGCGAATGAATCAGTTGCAAAGTTTTGAAACTCATCCACATACAGATAAAAATCTCTTCGTTCCTCCTCCGGAATGCGGACGCGTTCCATCGCCGCCAACTGCAATTTAGTGATGACCATAGCGCCCAACAACTGGGAATTATCTTCGCCAATGCGCCCTTTAGACACATTCACAAGAATAATTTTCTCTTGATTCATGGCGTCGTATAAATTAAGGGAGCTTTGCGGCTGGCCCACGATATTGCGAATGAGCGAAGAAGACAAAAATTGTCCCACTTTATTTTGTATGGGCGCTATGGCCTCGTTGCGAAATCGCGGATCATACTGTTCGTATTCCTGTTTCCAAAACGCAAGCACCACCGGATCTTTTACATTCGAAAGAATTTGTTTCCGATATTCCTTATCCACTAATATCCTCTGCACTCCTAATAAGGTGGAACCCGGGTTATCCAACAACGCCAAAATGGCATTATTTAAAATATATTCCATCCGAGCGGACCAGACATTTGCCCATATTTTGGTGAAAATTCCCATCAAGCTGGAGGCCGCAATCGGCTTATACTCCGGGTTGTTTACATCGGGAACTTCAAGAACATTAAATCCAATCGGATAATCGTTATCCGCCGGATTAAAATAAATAACATCATTCGCGCGGTCTTCCGGTATCATGGTGAGCACTTCTTCCACAAATTCGCCATGCGGATCCACAATGCAAATGCCGCGCCCGCTTTTAATGTCTTGCAGCGCTATGTTTTTCAGAAATGTTGATTTGCCGGTTCCCGTCTGCCCTATAACGTACACATGCTGGCGGCGATCCGTACGCTTAATGCCAAACACGCGCTTGCGGTTGCGAAAATTTGTTTTTGCAAAATAAACAATGTCAGTTTCCATTTTTAAATCTACAACGCGCCTAATTCTTCAAGCGCGGTTTTATATGTCCTCATCATATCATGGCCTTCGCGCGGACTCACCTGGTAGTGGGGATCGTGGGCAATTTCGTTACGAACGCGATGAGCTTTCCAGAGATCATTCAGGGAAGATATTCTTCCGATTGGAATGCTTCGCAACCTGTCTCCCATGGTATCACCCGGAAATCCGTGCGCGCGAAGCACGGCATCCGCCAACGCATCCGCTTCTATAAGAGCGGTCTTAAAATCTTTCTCTCCTTGCTGAGCGTCTAACTTTTCAACAATATGGCGCCAGCGCTGTATGGTATTGTTTTTGAGCTGTGTCAGCGCAAATGAAGCAATTCCCGTATTCGTATTCAGCGCGTCTTTCTGTTTTTCTTTTTCCTCGCGCGCCATTTTGTTTGCCTGCCGTATTTGGCCGCTTTTTTTCGCCACATACACAATACCCGCGATAGAAATAACCGTTAAGACAACTGCGAGCGCTTTGTATATGCTCAAAGCGATATATCCGTAATATGTGAGAGTGTCAAACATAATTCATTTCTTTCTAAATCCCTCCGGCAATTCTTCCCCTAACCCTTCTCCGGGCAGTTGCGCGGGCGGGCTCACTTTGCGCGATTCAATTCGCTGAATGGAAGGAGCGGTGAGCACTATGTTTGAAGGATAATGATAAATGGTGGCCAATTCTTCCGTATTCAAAACAAAATGAGACGGAGAAATAGTGAACTTTGTGCTGATGAACGTGAAAAAACCGCTTTCCACCATCTCGCGATTTCGAAATAACCGGTAAATCTTCTCTCTGCGGTATTTTTGGCGCCATTTGGGAAAAAAATACGGCCAATGATACCAAAGCACTGCTGTGCGAGCAAAACCGTTATGCCGGAATGAATTATGCGCTTTAGAACTATACTGGTTAAACGCTCCCAACACCCCATACCACGGCGTATTTTTGCTATAAATAGCGGATGGAGCAAGATACACATACCGAATCATTGTCTGGTAGCCGGGCTTAGAAATATTGTGTTCGATTGCTTTCAAGGCAAGTTCTTCACCCGGGGTTCTATCAACCGTAACTTTTTTACCGTCCCCGCTCTCTGTTACAACGCGTGTTTTTTCCTGCATATTCTTGACAAAACGCGCTCCGCGCTCCTGCCACCATGAACCCGCCGGTGAAATTAATAGTTGTACCCATAATTCCTCCCCGGAACGCAAAGAGTTCAAAACCTCAACAAGAGAAGATATGGGATCAAGTGTGCTATATTCGCTGGGCGTTTCAAATTCTTCATACAGGCGAATGGGATAGACGTCATCTTTTTCCAATTTGAGTTCCGTTCCCCATAATTCATAACCAGCGTTCTGCAAGTCCTCATACCGGGACGGCATCCGAAGCGTATAATCCTCAACTTCTGCTATTTCAACATCCGGATACTGCGCGTATATATTTGCTTCCACGTAATTTTTGTGTTTAGCCGGAGTTTTGACGTAAAAATGGATATCGCCGCCAAATGAAACAATTTCAAATGAATACCAAAGTTTTATTTCACCCTCCCAATAATAATCGTACCAATCGGAGGGGCCCGAAATAAAACTATGCAAAGAAGAAAACAATTGTTCCATTGCTTTGGGACCCCGGCGGATTTCACGCGGTATCTTTACCTCAAAAAACACCCATGATGTTTTTGCTTTGTAATGACTGCGCGCATAGGAAATCCACGCCTCAAAAAATAGCAAAACGGAAACAAGAGGCAGCCAAATAAACCATGTCGCGCCGGCGACATGAAAGAGGTTTTGTGTAAATTCGTTAAATTCAAGCACAAGCCCTATTATATCACATTTCCATATGTCCCGTCTGGGAACTTTTTGAAAAGCTTTCGGTTTTGTAAATTAATGAAAACCGTATTCTTTTTTACCTGCCGTTTACGAAGAACTTTTTCCACTAAAGCGTCTTTTGACAACGGCCCCGAAGAAAGCGCGCGCGCGATAATATCCTGCACCGTGCCGGGTTCGTATCCCCATTCCGCCAAGCCATACATGCCGCGGCCCACCAGCACAAACCGTTTATCTTTTATAAGCTCATTGTGGACTGTTTGAGCATGCACGCGGCGCGGAGAAGCAACCGCTCGAATATGTTCTGCCGCAGCTGAAAAGTGCATGGGAGCGCCGGTTTGTTGAAATACCAAATACGCAAGATCGCGAACGCCGCGCGGGCGCACCAAAGAAGAAGACGTATGCCCCCACTGGTTGAAATAATTTTTGCCTATCTGTTTTGATATAGCCAGAGCAGCTGATACAACCGCATCAGTTGGCGCAGGTAAAGATTCCGCGGCAAATCCGTGCCGTATCATATCTGCAAGTTCCTCGTATGTCACAGTCCCCGTTTTTGATTTAACGGCATCCGATACGCGCTCTAAGACATGTTCTACGGAATCCATCGTAACACCGTCCAACCCCCAGCGGGAATGCCAAATATCAGATTCGCCGCGATATATTACATGAGGATGAAGAATATGCAAAAAACGCACCGCCTCCGAAAAAACGCCTCCGTTGCTATAATGAGAAAACAACTTATTTTCAGCAACAATGCCGCCCAGTTGTTTTATATATTCTGTAAACTCTGAAAAAAGCGGCTCTAAATTGGCAAACTCTGCGGATTTGCGAATGCGATTTAACCCATCTGCCTCAATTTGGCGCACGCGTTCCCGCGTTATACCGTAAGAATTTCCAATCGCTTCCAATGTAAAACGCTTGCCGGATTTTCCCAATCCAAATCGCTTTTCTAAAATGGCTGCCGATCGTTTGGGAAGGCACGCAAGCATCGCCGAAGAAGCTGTTTTTATATCATAAGTCATAGTAATCACACGATACCATAAGATAAGAAAGGAGTCAAATTCCTAACCATTTCCCCGTGGGAGAGGCCTTATTTTTTTTGATTTGGGCAGGAGTTCCCTCTGCTATCAAAAATCCTCCTTCCGGCCCTCCTTCCGGACCCAATTCCACTATCCAATCAGAGTTTTTAAGCACATCGGTATTGTGTTCAATGACAAGCACCGAGTTTCCTTTATCCACAAGCGCGCGCAACACCTCCAAAAGCCGGCGGATATCATCAAAATGAAGGCCAGTGGTTGGTTCATCTAAAATATACATTGTCTTTCCTGTTGCTTTTTTGGCGAGTTCCGTGGCTAATTTTACACGTTGCGCTTCTCCGCCTGAAAGCGTAGTTGCTGATTGCCCCATGTGCATGTACCCCAACCCCACCTGCGCCAGTGTCTCCAAACGTGTTCGTATGGCCGGAATATCTTTGAAAAATTCGTTTGCGTCTTCCACCGGCATATCCAGCACATCCGCAATCGTTTTCCCGTTATATAAAATGGAAAGCGCTTCCTGGTTATATCGTTTTCCGCGGCATTCCTCGCATTCAATATAAATATCAGGCAAAAAATACATTTCAATTTTCCGAACGCCCTGCCCTTCGCAGGCCTCGCACCGGCCGCCTTTCACGTTAAAACTAAACCGCCCCGATTTATAGCCGCGCGCGCGCGCTTCATTGGTGCGTGAAAAAATATCGCGAATAAATGTAAAAGCGCCCGTATAAGTTGCGGGGTTGGAACGCGGCGTGCGCCCAATGGGCGATTGATCCACAATTACCACTTTATCCAAATACTGCATGCCCTCAATTGATTTATGCGGTGCCGCCTCTTCGCGTGATTTATAGAAATGACGCATCAAAGCGCGTCCGATGGTGTCGTTTACCAAAGTGCTTTTACCGGAACCGGATACGCCTCCCACGCATACCAGCTCGCCGAGCGGAATTGACACGTTAATATTCTTCAAGTTGTTGCCGCGCGCCCCGCGCACGCGAAGAATTTTCTTTTTGCCATCAGCGCTCGTTTTTTGCTTCTTTGGAATCGTAATAGTTTTGCGTCCCGATATGTAATGCCCGGTTGAAGTGGATGCGGCATACAGCTCTTTAGGAGAGCCCTGAAAAATTATCATCCCGCCATGTTTACCCGCGCCCGGACCCATGTCAACAATCCAATCCGCCGAGTTCATGGTATCGCGATCGTGCTCCACTACCAAAATAGTATTTCCCAAATCGCGCAGGCGCTGCAATGTTTCAATCAAACGACGATGATCGCGCGGATGGAGGCCGATAGATGGTTCATCAAGCACATAAGTTACGCCCGTAAGATGCGATCCGATTTGCGTTGCCAAGCGCACGCGCTGGGCCTCTCCCCCCGAAAGCGTGGTTGACTCGCGATCAAGCGTCAAATAATTCAACCCCACATCAAGCAAAAATGAAAACCGATTCATAATTTCTTTTACCAACGGGCCTGTGACGGCGCGTTCGCCCTTTGCCGATGTTTTTTCCATATCGGTGAAAAATGCCAATGCGGCCTTTACATCCAAATGAGAAACTTCTGCAATATTTTTTTTAGAAAGCCGCACGCTAAGCGCCTCGGGTTTCAAACGCGCGCCGGCGCAAGCAAAACACGGTTCAAGCCGCATATATTTTTCGATTTCCGCGCGCGTCCATTCCGAATCGGTTTCTTTCCATCTGCGCTTCAGATTCGGAATAACTCCTTCAAATGACTGTTCTCCATTTAAAATAACGTCTATTACTTTTGCCGGCAAATCTCGCACGGGCGTGTGAAGCGAAAAGCTATGCCGATGCGCAAGATCCTCCAGCATCCACCAATACCACGATTGCCGCCCCACGCGGTGCGAAGCTCGCGCCCATGGCTGAATCGCCCCTTCGGCAAGCGTTAAACTTTTGTTTGAAAATACCAATGCCGGATCTACTTCCAGCGTATGTCCAATGCCCGTGCAAAGAGAACATGCGCCATACGGGCTATTGAATGAAAAAAGGCGCGGTTCCAATTCCGGCAATGAAATCGCGCATGCAGGACAAGCAAAGTGTTCGGAATATAATGTTTCGGCGCCGTTGTGTTCCACTACAATAATACCTTTGCCGATTTTCAGCGCCGTTTCCAGCGAATCGGCAAGACGCGGACGATCAATATCGCTATCAATAACTAAACGATCCACTACCACCTCTATGGAGTGGCGCTTTTTTGAATCTAGCTTTATATCAACGGCTTCTTCCAAGCGCATAACAGCGCCATCCACGCGCACGCGCATAAATCCCTTGCGCGCTATCTCATCAAGCACGCCCTTATGCTCCCCTTTGCGTCCGCGCACCACGGGCGCTAAAAGCATTAGCGTAGAACCCTCCCGAAACGCAAGCATACGTCCTATCATTTCATCAATGGTTTGCCGCTTGACAGGCTTGCCGCATTGCGGGCAGTGAGGCGTCCCGGCGCGCGCAAATAAAATACGGAGATAATCATAAATCTCCGTAATAGTGCCCACCGTAGATCGGGGATTCCGGGACACACTTTTTTGATCAATGGAAATGGCTGGTGATAAGCCTTCAATGGAATCCACATCGGGCTTTTCTTTCACTCCCAAAAATTGCCGCGCATAGGCCGAAAGAGATTCCACAAACCGCCGCTCGGCTTCAGCATAAATGGTGTCAAATGCAAGCGATGACTTGCCGGATCCGGAAAGTCCCGTAATAACCACAAGTTTGTTGCGCGGAATATCAAGAGATACATTTTTTAAATTATGCACGCGCGCTCCGCGGATTTGAATAGAAGGTGTTATTTCTTTAGACAAAACTTTTTTGCGAGCCATATAGCGTAGCCAGCATACCCCGTTTGTCAAGAAAAAGCAATACGCCGCTTATTGTTCGTTTTCAAGAAAAAGCCGTTTTTCAAATCCACCCCGTTCTTCAAGTTTTCGTTTGCGTTCTTCTGCAATTTCCTCCGGCAAAATGCCGTATGCTTTTTGCAGCGCGTCCAAGATTTCCTGCATGTAGGCAATCTGCACAAGCGCGGGGTTTTCTTTGTTGCGCAATTCCTGCGCCTCCTCAAGAAGTTTGTTTTCCAATGCGGCAATAAATTCCGCATCATCCTCCAGCATGCGCGTATGGATAGGCGTGCCTTTTTGAGCCATTATTTCAGGCATATTGTCGCGTATAAGTTTTTTGAAAATGCGCATAATGCCGTTATACCACATTGAATTACGTTAAAGAAACTGATAGTATGTTTTACATTACGGGCCATTAGCTTAGGGGCAGAGCACCCGGTTTGCATCCGGGAGACGCGAGTTCGATTCTCGCATGGTCCACATTTCATGATTTGACGGAGTTTGCGCCTCGGGGCTTCGCCAAGTAATCCTAGGGGGATTTCCAAAAAATCGAGAGCAACTGATTCTCGATTTTTTGGTTCGAGCCGATTTTTTTCAGAAAAGTTTTGATTTCATCAAAATTTTCTGTGGAAGCAAGATTTTTGGCTTGGTTGGCGTCTAAAATCCAATTCCGCACGAGTTCGAGACCTGGAATCTCAAGTCAAACAGTATCTGTGGATAATGCGGGAATGTGTTTTCTCACATACGGTGTTCCTCGTTTCCAAACTGCGTATACG
>SBBS01000073.1 GCA_005239605.1 bacterium
ATTTCTTGCGTGAGCCCTGCTAGCGCTTCAAAATTTTCACCGGCGCCCCATCTCATATTTCTGAAATTTCACTCTAAAATTTATTAAGGGACAGGTCTAGTGTTATCTATAGTCACAATCCTTTTCCCACAGCATCCATGGCCTGTTGCCTTGGTCGTAGTGATAGGCAAGCCCCTTCACGTCTTTCAACGTATCCACGCAATGCCAAAAATTATGATGATGATACACGGCAAATTCCCCCTCCCGCGCGAGCTTGCGCAACGGCGCCTGTTCAAATACACATGAGGCGTCCGGCGTTATATAATTGAATACTTTTTTATTGCACACAAAAAAACCTCCCGATGTCCAATCTTCCGACTGCGGCTTTTCGGCAAACGTGCGCGCAAGCCCTGCTTCCACGTCAATGACGCCAAACGGGTTTCGCGGACGCACCCCCGTTACCGTAACCACCTTCCCTTTTTCTTTGTGATATTGATATAATCGCGGCACATTAACATCCGCAACGCCGTCGCCGTAGGTAAGAAAAAAATCTTCGTCGCCGCCGATATATTTTTGAATGCGCGCGATGCGCCCGCCCGTTTCGGTATCAAGTCCTGTTTCGGCAAACGTTATGTTCCAGGGCGGCGTTTCGTTTTCGTGATGCACGATTTCCTTTTTTCCCGCTCCAAGCTTTAGGGTAAAATCGTGGGTAAGCTCATCAAGATTCAAAAAATACTGCTTTATCATTTCACCCTTATATCCAAGGCACAGAATAAAATCATTGTATCCAAAATGTGAATACAATTTCATGATATGCCAAAGTATCGGCTTCCCCCCGACAAGCACCATGGGTTTTGGCCGAAATTCTGTTTCTTCGTGCATCCGCGTGCCGCGGCCCCCGCAAAGGATTACAACTTTCATGATTATATGCTAGTATAATGCCCGTAAAAAGCAATATGGCACAAAAAACAGAAACAATAATTTTTAGCATTGGCTTTTTTTATCGCCTTTGTATATTTCTCGCGCTTATATGGTGGAGCGAACAGGCCGGTTTTGACTATCCGCTTTTGGGAAGCGACGCGAGAGGATACTGGAACCTCGCGCATAACATCGTTACCAAATATGAGTTTTACACGGAAGACGAACGATTTGCCGCACTGCGCCGCCCGCCCGGATATCCGGTATTTCTCGGCGCGTTTCAAATATTGCCTATTGAAAAACAAACTGCCCAATATGCAACTTCTCTGGTACAAATACTGCTTGCCTCAATTTCCGCGGTATTGCTGTATCGCCTTCTCCGGCAATTCGCGTCGGAACGAATCGCAACAGGGGCGGCGTTCTTTTTTGCGCTGGAGCCAAATTCTGCTTACTATTCAACACTCATTCTTTCTGATGCTTTGTTCGTATTTCTTTTTATCGCATTCACATATATGTTTCTTGCAAAAGAAACATGCGGCGCATTTTTTTATGCGGGTCTGCTTCTTGGCATTTCCATGCTGGTACGCCCCATTACCCAATTTTTCCCCGCAATTGCCATTCTTTTTCTCCTTTATGCGCGCGGCATTCAAAGAAAAACGATAGTGCAGTGCGCCGCGTTCTGCATCGGCACGCTTCTATTCACATTGCCATGGATGATGCGTAACGGTTCTGTGGCCGGCAGTTTTGATATTTCTTCATCAGGGTCCAATACGTATTATCGATATGTTATGCCGTCCTTTGTTTCATGGCGAACCGGCGAGCCGCATGCCGCATTGCAAGAAGAATTCATCGCGCGATTTGATGCCGCAGCCGCGCAAAACATAAACGCGGTTATGTTCATGCAAAAAGAAACAATCCGCATTATCTCGGATGCGCCCCTGCCCTATGCCTTTTATCATGCAATAAAAACAGCGCCGTTTTTCCTCGGCGACGGCATACGCGAGATACTGCAAAAAACAGAACTCTTACACGCAAAGCAGCCCAATATCTCATCTGAATTTCTGAGCGGAAATATTCTGAAAGTCACACGCTTGGCAATGCATGACAAATATCTCCTCATCGCTCTAGCAGGCGGTATTTTTTGGAGCATCATTTTTATTCTTGCCGTTGTTGGATTTTTTCACTCACTCCGCGAAAAATCGGGAAAACGAGCATGCGGCATATTTTTTGCCGCCGCTATTCTTTACTTCGCCCTTCTTACCGGCCCCGCCACCTCCACGCGCCACCGCATGCCGGCGCTTCCGTTTATAGCGGGGCTTGCCGCTATGGGGTTTTATGAGTTCTCCGACAGACGAAAATTAGGTTATACGAAATATATTTCATCCACGGAATTTGCGCCAAAAGAGAATCAATCGCAAACATAAATCGCGCTCCAAAAATCCTGTAGAAAATTTTCGGCTTCACCCCAAATCCGCACCAGCGCACCACCTCAAGCCCATGCCGTCTGACAAGCTGGCGAACCTGTCGAACTGTCATGGTATTCAACCGCCTGCCGCGCATCCGATACCATAGTTTTGAAAACAAGCGGTGGCTCCATAGATTGCCGTGGATATTAAAAATAAAAACCGAACGTTCGTCGCGAAGCTTTGGCACAAGCGCCTGGAATGCGGCATCACGCAAATCAGGCTCGGCATTCAGAAAAAACCGAAACGCGGTGATATAATCAAATTGTTTTCCTATGAGAACATCCGACTCCGTTATATCGGCGCATATAAGTTCTGCCTTTTTCACACATGCTCGGGCGCGCGCGAGCATTGCTTCGGCGTTATCAATCCCAACTGCCAATCCGACTTTATCTTCCAAAAACGCAAGAATTCTCCCCGTGCCAGCCGCAAAATCAAGCATTGAAACGTTTGGAATTTCTTTTTTTAGCCAATCAAGTTCCCGCCATAAAATCCCCTGCTCCCACTGCCAAAGCATGTCGTCATAAGAACCCGCGCGGTATACTACTTCTTCATACTGCCGCGCAATACGTTCCTCCATGTGCGATCTTTTATAATCTTTCATAGAAACCATTATAGTATAGATTTCTGCTTATTTACATGCTAAAACGAAGCCATGCCGCGTTTTATAACTCTGCGGAAAATTGGGATAGTTGTATGCGTAGGCGGAATTCTGCTTGGCAGTTTTGGTTTTGTATTATACTCAAAACCTTTGCTGCGCCTCAAGCTGGCGCAAAGTCCGTTCGTGCAATTTCTCCTTCCTACCTATCGTTCGCTCCGAAAAATCGCAGATATTCCCTATCTTCCGTATCAATTTACGAAAGATGAACTTCTTGTCTACGATATAACGATTGATGTTGCCGATATTGCCCGCATGAACGCCGCCTTGCCGGATGATTTTATAAAAGGCCGCCTTACGGATGAATATAAACTGCAAGTGCGCGCGGGTTTTAAAGCAAACGGATACGAAGACCGCGTCAATATCCGCTATCGCGGCCGCGGACCAAATCACTGGAACGCGTATAAAAAATCGTTCCACCTTGAGTTTGACGAAGAGAATCCATTCAACGGCCTCACCGACTTAAAACTTATTATCCCCGAAGACCGGCAATACGCGGTTGAACCGCTTAATGACTATCGCGCATTGAAGTTCGGCCTGTTTGCCCCCCAGCCCTGGTTTGTGAAAGTGCGCTTGAATGGAGAAGACCTCGGCGTCTATCATGCCATACCGCACTGGAGTAAGGCAATGACAGACCGCAATGGCTTTGGTGAATTTGCGAACATATTCGGCCTCGTTGATTTGCAGCTTGATGAGCTTGTAGGAAGAAATTTCTTTGACCCGAACGAGCTTTCGCTGTGGGAAGATTACACGCGAAATGCCGATCTTAATCCTTCCGACAAAGAACAACTGAAAGAATTCCTTACGGTGATCCATCACGCGCCCGACGAACTGTTTTTGCGCGCTTTGCCGGTATTGGTGGATATGGACGCGCTCTATGACTGGCTCATCATTCAAACGCTTGCCGCCTCCGCCCATCAAAACGCGACCGTAAACATTATACTATTACGCAACCCGGCCACCGGACGCTTCCAGCCGATTCCGTGGGATGCCCAGCTCTATCCGTATCATCCGGTTAACCTTGCCGCGCATCCGCTTATCGGGCGCACGCTAGCGATTAAGGCATACCGCGCGGAATACCTGCGCCGCCTGCAAAATTACGTTTCAGACGAAAAAAATTTGGAAGACGATCTCCGGTTTTACGACGAAATCAGAGAACGCATTGAGAACGCGCTTTTCAAAGACACCGCAAAACTGCCGCTCAATTTTCAGGTATCAAATGATTTAGACGAAGATCGCAAACTCATCGGGGAAAATTTTAAAACCATACAAAACTTGTTCGTGAATGGTCGGGAACAAGAAATTCTTACTGGTGAATACACGCGCCACGACCCCACACCGAACCTTGCACTATCGCAATATCTCCGCGATGCAGTGAAAAGCGCGCCGGAAACGCGCACACTCGGCCCCGGCGCCGTTGTTATATCAAAGACAACCATTCTACCCATAGGAACGCGTCTTATTATTCAACCAGGCGCTACTGTGTTGCTGGGAGAACAAGCGTCGCTTGTGGTATACGGCAAAATAGAAGCAAAAGGAACTGCTTCCCGCCCCATTGCCATTCGAGGACTTACTGCTAAACCGTGGGGCAGTGTGCTTATTATCGGAAATGCAAAAGAAGAAGAAAATATATTTGACCATGTATTTATGTCGGGCGGCTCGGGGTTCCGCCAAAACGGCATCACCGCAACCGGCATGCTTGCCATCCATAATGCGAGCGGCATCATTACAAACAGCGTTTTTGAAAACACTCACGATGACGACGCCATCAATATGAAATACGGCATTGCTTCCGTTATGAACAACGCATTTCGCAATTTATTTGGCGATGCCATTGATTTGGACAGTGTTGTCGGGGAAGCAACTATAACAAATAACACATTCGGCAAATTTGGATTTATTGCAGATAAAGGCAATGGCCCCAATGGCGATGGCATAGATATAAGCTTCACGAAAGCGCGCATTGAAGGAAACACGGTTTCTCATTGCGGCGACAAAGGCATCAGTATTGGTGAAGATTCAAATGCGCTTATTTCAAACAACATTATAAAAAATTGCGCCGTTGGCATTTCGGTAAAAGATTTATCTGAAGCGAACATTGAAAACACCGCGCTGGAAGCAAATGATATCGGCATTGAAGTGAAAATGAAAAAGCCGCTCTTTGGAGGCGGCTTTGCAAAGATAAAAGACAATGTGGTTTTTAAGGACAATGAGCAGGATATAGTTGTTGATCCATTTTCAGTGTTGATCGAAAAATAACCAGGGATACAAAGAGCGAAATTTACGCAAGAACCGCCATAGCAACTTTATTCTCCCGAAACTCCTTGCTGTTCCACTCTTCCCATGCTTGCTTGCGCAATACCGCCACTTCTTCAGGAGGAACTATAGTGTTTTTGAACACTGCTTTTGTCCAATCCATGTAATCAGGATTGAAATTGGGAGAAAAGTATCCATCTCGCACCGACTCATTGAACAACGGCGTGCCCGGAAGCGGCATCACGGAAAAAAAGTTTACCCAATCGATCCCCGCTTCTTTGTGGCAGCGCGCTAAATCAATGGTTTGCTGCATTTCACGCCGCGTTTCGTCGGGATATCCCAGCATGTAATTTCCACCTATAGAAAGCCCGTACTCCTTACATGCACGGATAAGCCGATCAATCGGCATTCGTTCGGGATCCCACTTGTTCGTCGCATACTTGCGCAACACCCGCGGCGCGGCAGATTCAAACGCCATTACGATCTCGTGAAAACCGGCTTCCTTGAGCGCGCCGATAATATCAATATCCGGCTCGTATCTTCGTAACGCATCCTTCCGAAACATGTGAACCACATTAACGCCGTTAACATCCGATATGGACATGCCGGCCTCTTGAATTTTTCTAAGCAGGCGAAGCGCGCGCTCTTTTCGTCCCAAGAACATATCGTCCTCAATGTACACCTGCTCCACGCCAAGCCCTTTTAAAACAGCAAGCTCGCGAAGCGCTCGCTCATCGGACTTGAGACGAAACCGCCCGATCGCGCCGAAAACAGATTCTTCGGTTTCTCCCGCGATATGACAATAACTGCAGGTAAATAAACAGCCGCGTGTTGTCATGAGTGGTGCGTATCGCAATTCCGCGCCCGGCTTGAAATGCCCGCCATGAGGCCGCGCTATGTTCCAATATCGTTTGAGCGACAATAAATCCCATCGCGGCATGGGTAATTCGTCCAAATCCCAAAAAAAATCGCTTGCGTCCGCCCGCGTTTCCACGATTTTTCCGTCATGCATCTTTGCAATTGCCGAGACATCGCGCCAATCGCGTTCGCCCCGCACTGCCTCCGCAATTTCCACCACTGTTTTTTCGTTACTGTCAACAAATAGTATGTATAACTTCTGCCTGCGCGATTAAAATTTTGAAGGTCAAGAATTAGATTTTGTTAAAAACTCATAAGCGGATACATCATGGCGGCGTTCATGTAATTCGTCGCGGACTCATTTGATTGGAAAATGGTTGGACCTCGCGGAAAAAACCTTTGAGTTTGCCTGTTCTACCAGAGAATAGTTTGCCAAAGGGAATCTTAAGGTCAAAAAGGAGATTCTTTTCGCAATTTGGTCGAACCTAGCCTTGAGGGACAAAAAACTCTGTATTGAAGCAAAAAATCCGTTCTTGATTCTTGAAAAATCTCTGCTGCGTACGCCTGTCATTTTTGCAAGGTTTGTATCTTTACTCATAGATAGAGAGGAATGTGCTGTGCCCGTGCGGTAACATAAATACCAAGGAGAGCCAGCTCAGTTGGTTTTGGGAGCATACGCTG
>SBBS01000036.1 GCA_005239605.1 bacterium
ATTTCTTGCGTTAGCCCTGCTGGCGCTTCAAAATTTTCACCGGCGCCCCATCTCATATTTCTGAAATTTCACTCTAAAATTTATTAAGGGACAGGTCTACCATTTAAAAATCCGCAACTTCCTGCCAGGAAGAAATGGTTATCAGCGGAGAAATGGCGCTTATCGTAATGCTTACTTTTCGCACGGTTGTACTCACGTTTCCCGCGGCGGAGATTTGGCGGTTTTCACCTCCAAGATCGGCGATCGTATAGGTGCATGAATCAGCGCCGAACGTGAGCGTATCGGCGCCTGTATAGGACGTCTGGTCGCGGATTTGTTGAAGCGCTTCCTCGGCGCAGGCATTGGCAAGCGATTTTGCGCGTTCGGATTGGTCGCTGATAATTGCCGTTTTTGTCTGACTTACGCCCAACAGAAGCAGTGACACCGTAATGCTTGCGGCAACAAGGCCTGCCGCCAACACGGTCATCAATGCGATGTATCCGGTGTGATTAGCGTATTGCGGCGCTTCCATAAAATGTTTTTTGATACTGATATTCATATCTGCCTTCGGGGTTTGCATACTGCAGGGTAAATTGAACGCGCACAATCCCGGGTGTGCTCGGGCGTGAGAGATTTTGAAACGTAAGGCCGGAAACAACGACACGCGAATTTGTGAGCGCCACCGGGCTTCCCGCCCCTTCTGTTATGCGCAGTGTTGATCCTGAAAGGTCAAAGAGAGTGGGGTCAAGCGCCGCATTTACGACATCCAGCGACAGAGAAGATGTGGACGATCCCGCGAGAGGAGCGTTAATTGTCTCTGCATTACGGATGATTTGCGTGATGAGATCCATGATCATTGCTCCCTGTTCTTCCACTTCCATGATGGTCTGATTTTTTACGCGCGCTTCGGGAAATATGTAGAAAAACGCGGAGATGGAAAGAAGAATGAACGGAACAATAGCAAGATAGAGGAGGAGTTCTATCAAAGTAAAGCCATTGCGTCCCGTTATCTTTATATTTTTTATCATCTGTTTATTTTTCTGTATCTATATCAATTCTAAACATTGCAGGTCCGGCAAGTATGGGACCAGCCCATATAGCAGCAGCCGAACTCCAACTTGAACTGCCGCCAATGAGATGGTGTTCATATATACCGTCGGATGCTGAAGATCTTGATTGATATTCAGAAGCAAAAATGGCGCCCGTGGCCGGATTTGAATGTAAAACAATAAACGAGGTGTCGTCACTGCCCGCAAGGGTTACGGGTGATCCCCACGCTGTCCCGGACCATTGTTTAGCGCTGACTGACGCGCCATTACTCCACAGGAGCCATGCTTTACCAGCATTTGCCGTATATGTTTCGTAGATAATATCAAAATTTCGAGACGCGATATTTTCTGTGGATGCATCATGTTCGGGGTGCTGAACGGCCGTATCCCAAGCGCTGCCGGACCATTTGCGCGTATTGAGATCTGCGGCGGCATCTTGTACGCCGTATAGGAGTTCGTTTGAATTTGGCCGCGAAACCAACCGAACCCAGGCCGCGCGTTTCATGGCGGGGATGTCAAGCAGGGCGGCCGCCGTAAGAGTTGTTCCGTTCCAAATCCGATAATATTGATCAGTGGCAACTGAATCGCCCCATATAAACATGGCTCTGCCGGAAAGTTGTTCATATGCGATATCAATTACCTTCTTTGTGGATCTCGCAGCCGTTGTATCCCACACCGCGCCGGTATTCATAGTGTTCCAGCCGGATCCATCCCATATCATGCCGTATACGTCGGCATTGGCGTCTAACAGCATCATGGCAATTTCATTGCTAGCGCTTATCGGGTTTCGCTCTAATTCAATCCACAACGGCGCGCCGGTTGTGGGCGGCGCGGTTATAATCACGGGGGAAGACCATGTGCTCCCGTTCCAAATCCGATACGCGGGATCGGATGTATCGGCATTATTGTAAACTATGATTGCCCGATTGCTGTTTGTTTCGTATTCAATGTCAAAACCCCGATACGTGTCGTTCTTTGCACCTACATTTGCAAGAAGGGTTGCCGCACTCCAATTGCTTCCGTTCCACACTTGCGCATGAATGTTGCCAGCCGCGTCTAATGTGCCTAATAAAGCTTCACCGGTAATCTTGGCAAATTTTAAAACCACATACTGAATGTCGTTTCCGGCGCTTGATGCCGAATTTTCCGCACCCCATGCAGAAGCTGATTCATCCCATATTCGATAAAAAGGAGTATTGTTCGCTGCCAGTTTTGCATACACCATCATGGTTCGCGGCGAGCTTACGGCAGTTTGCCAGTTGGTGAGGCGCGCGATGAGTGTAATTGATCCGTTTCTTTGCTGATTTTGCGGCCAGGTAACCTCCGATGTAATAGATTTTCGTTTTGTGTCAATACTTGAGATAGTAATCCGGCGCATAAAATTGTCTGTTAAATCCTGCGGGCCGGAAAATGCCCACTGACTGCCGGTGATGGCAAGGCCGTGCGTGCCGTCTAAGAGATTGATGAATGCCTCGTCGCGCATGTTGCGCACGGCCTCCAATCCTTCTTCGGCAAGCCCAAGCGCGCGCTGCTGGTTTCCCGCGTATGCCGCCGATTCTTCTCCCGAGAGATACGCGCCGCCTAACGCAAGCATAAACAACGCGCCTAGCGCGGCGGCAAGCAGCGCTTCCAATAAAAATGAACCCTGTGTTCTGCTATTGAACCATTCCTTTTTCATTGATTGTAATTGTTTTTATCTGTCCCGTATTGGCGGTTAATGTAAGAGATCCGGTTGTTTGTGGAAAACCCGTGAGTTTAGAGAACACAAATTCCAGATCCCCTGACGGCGTTATACTGCCGGCGAAAGTAAATACTTCATCAGCCGCCGTATTTCTGGCGGCATATGCCGTTCCTTGAAAAATCGTAATGCTTCCCGGTTGAATAAAAACACCCCATGGCGAATCGCCATCGAACGCCTGTGCGAGCGACGAAGCGCGCCGCAGCGCGTGCATAGCCGTGTGTTCCGCAATCGCTAGTTCGCTATGTGTCCAGGACGATTCATAGAACGGAATGCCGATCGCGAATATGATGCTCATAAGCGCGAACGAAAGAATAACTTCCAACAGAGTGAATCCCTGCATATCTACATTATAGAGAATTTGGTGTACAATTTCATTATGTGGTTCTTAAAACGCAAGCCTCTCATAACTCTTGGCATTGATCTAAGCAGATTTTCTATTGAAGCATGCGCGCTTACATCCGCGCGCGACGTGACGGCGCATGAACGGGTGGAATGGGATAATGATAGCATAAAATTTGATTCGCAAGGTCGGAACGATATGCTGCGTGTGAAACTTGATCAAGTGTTGGCGAAAATCCGCAAGCGCATCGGAAATCTGCATGGAGTGCGTGTGGTGGCAAATGTGCCTGAACAGCATACCTATGCGCATTACTTTGATGTTCCGGTTGATTTATCCGGAAATGAACTTTTGACGCATCTTACGAAAAAAGCAAGATTGGTCATTCCGTTGGAACCGCAGGATATGACGGCGGCATACGCGGTTTTGGAAAAATCAGAGATTCATAACAGTACAAAACGCGTACTGTTTGCGGCGGCCCCTAAAGATGTCATCCGGTCAATATTGGAAACACTGCGGGCCGTTGGCGTTGATTCACCTGTGCTTGATATTGAATCCATGGCGCTTATGCGTTCTCTGCTTCCCGTCGCGGATCAATCGGGCGCCGTGTGTATTATAGACGGCGGATCAGAAACGTCCAGCATACACATATTTGAAGGACTTTCGGCGCCGGTAATGTCTGTGGCATATCCGGAAGGAGGCATGCATGCAACGCAGCGCATAGCGGAAAAATTGAAGCTGCCTTTTGCGGAAGCGGAAAAATTAAAACTTGCGTTTGGATTTCTCCAGGCGCCGCGGTTGCGCGCTGAGTCAGACGCTGAACAACCGCGCGCGGAAACGGATTCCCAAACGCCTGGCGGCGCGGTTTCAAAAGACGTGTCTTTGATCTTGCATACATGGTGTCAGCCGCTCATATCCGAATTTTGCAAAACCGCCGCGTATTACGAAGCGCATAACAAGAAACGTGTTACGCATGTGATACTTGCCGGCGGAATGGCATTGGCGCCGGGAATCGCGCCGTATCTTACCGCCGCATTGGAACGTTCGGTGCGGATAGGCAACCCGTTGAGAAATCTCCGCAACACGGAAATTTTGGGGAAAGAACGACCATCCATTTTATACGCGACTTGTATTGGTCTTGCGCTTCATGGCGCCGATTCTTCTTTGGCTGGCGTTGATTTTACTGAGGGAATTATTACCGAAACAAAAAGAGGTATATTCATATAATTATCCACAAGCATAAAATTGTTTTCGCGCGTGAACTTGTTTTTTTTGCTATGATATAAATGGTCCTTTTATCAGGTTTATATGTATTATGAAGAATTCAAAATCAGTTTCGGGGTTTACTCTTATTGAAATATTATTGGTCGTGGCAATTCTCGCGATTTTAGCGGGTATTGTCATTATTGCCGTTAACCCCGCGCGCCAGCTCGGGCAAGCAAATAATAGCCGGCGGCAAGCTGATGTTACCACTATTATCAATGCGGTGTATCAGTATGCGCTTGATAACGGAGGCAGCCTGCCGAGCGGCATTGATTCGACAGTCGGATCATTTCAAGTGTTAGGAACCGCTCCGTCCGGATGCGATACAACATGCGGATCGTTTACAACACTGCCTGCTTGCTTGAATTTATCAGGAACGCTTACTCCCACTTATATAGTAGGCATTCCTTTGGATCCCCAATCAGGTACGGTTGCAAATACAGATTATTATATTAACAAAGATGCGAATAATCGTGTGACGGTTGGTTCATGCGATCCGCAATTGTCTGCCGTGATAAGCGTGACACGATAGGTTTCTTATGCAACCCAAAAAATCAGCGGCTATTCCAGGCGCGGAGTTTTTGAAATTTTAAGATATGTATGCTATGATGTTTGC
>SBBS01000098.1 GCA_005239605.1 bacterium
AGAAATATGACGCCCCAGATAATCATCTGGCGAGCTTCCTTTATTTTCTCTTCATCTCCCCCGGCTGTAAGGTATTTAATAATACCCCAGAAGAAGACGGCAGTGGCAACAAGAACTAATAGGGGAATAACGCGGTTTAGACTCGCGGACAAAGTATTAATGACATTTTCAATAGTAAACGAACTCATGGATCTATGGGCCTATAGATTTAAAAAAGTTGTCTAATACGGTTATAATTGCTCCCGTGGCGAACATAATCGCCATGCCGATAATGCCATATACTATGTTCCGTTTGCCGCGAGTCCGGCCGTCTTCGCTTTCCGCGCTTGCGATAAATTCAATAAGCCCCCAGATAAAAACGGCAGTCGCGAGCACAAACAAAAAAATGATCGCGGGGCGAATGGCGTCGTTCCACGTTACTTTAATAATGTCGCCGAGCTTGGGACTATCCGGAATGGCGGCCTGTGTCGATTTTATAAAAAATTCAATCGCCATTTTTTTGAAGAAGAGGAAGATCGATGGGAACAATTTCCGGCGCGAGCGAGAAATAAAAAAGCCCCCAAAGAACGACAAATATAATAAATCCAATAATGCCCAATATCATAAATCGTTTGCTTTCCATTTGTTGGTCATCCGTTTGGGCGGTGATTGCGGTAACGACTCCCCAAAGAAAAAGAATAACCGAAAGCAGAGCAAAAAAAGGGAATAGTGTGTTGGTGAAAAAACCTTTTACGCCGTATATAACTGATGTGAAAAGTTGTGAAGAGGTCAAATTGTTCATTTATTATTTTATCTGGCGCCGAGTTAAGCTATCCACAGTTCGCTTTTGGCGAATGCGTAGAGCTTAGCTGGTCACCTCTACCCAAGCCCTTTGGCAAAGTTTGCTATGGCAATCGCAAGAACCCGCGCGCCGATAACAACCGCTCCACCCACCAGTGTCCAATAAAATGCGGTTTTGGCGCGCTTTAGCTGTTCTTCGTTTCCGCGCGCGGTAACAAACAAAAAGCCCGCCCACACAAGGAAAATAGCGACCAATGGCATGCCGATCGCGGTGATTGCTTTTGCGATAGCTTCTACCAGTTCCAGAAACGTATCGGCTTCAATGGGGTTACAAATTTCTTTAGCAGGGTCGCATTCTTCCGCAAAAACTAACAATGGAAAGAGGTTGATAGTAAGGTCAAGCAAAACAGTGAATCTATGAATAAAAAAACGCATATTGTTATGATAACAAAAAATTATTTGAATGCCACGTCCCAATGACTGCCTTCATTAGCCCAAATTTGGCCGGATGGAGATCGGTAGCATACGGATGCTGCCGGAAAACATCGCCCGATGTTTTCGTAGCTTTTCTGGACATAATTATCCAAAGCCGCTTTGTGTGATATATCAAGCTTACAGCCATTGCCATGTGTGCATGCGCCTGAAGTGTCATGTCCATCTTCCGTTCCTCCGGAGATGTTCACCGGACAATTACACTCCTGTTTAAACTTGATAATTCCATCAATGGTTTTTTGTCGCACACCATCAAGGGATGTGCAGTCGGGGTTTGTTTTATTCGAACAACCGCCAGTTGAGGTGATAGTGATGCCAGCGGCGTCTAATTGCTCTTTAGCTTCTTGGTGTGTAAGGCCTTCGGGGGGAACCGGAGCCGGACATGCGGTTTGGCATGTGCCGCCCGGGCATCCTTCAAAACACTCTTTTTCTTTTCCTTTATCTCTGCAATCTACTGTGCCATCGGGTAATTTGGTCACGCAAAATTTCCTTTCTGCGCCAGGAGGCACGCCTCCCGGAGGCGGTTTACCAGCCAGACTATCTTGACATACGGGCGGTTTGTTCCACGCGGCGATAAAATTATCATAACCAAGCGTGTTTACAATAGTCGCGATAATAAGCCACGACCCGAACGCGATAATAACGCCAATTATCGTATTGGTGATGGCATTTTTTCCCGTTTCCATCATTTGCGGATTTCCGCGGGACGCAAGCAGGAAAATGCCTCCGATCAAAAGCGCGATAACGGCGACAGGCAAAATCAAATCAAGCAGCATGAAATCAATGCCGTTTTTTACCAGCGTGTAGAGGTGGCAAAGGTTGCAGGATTTTTGTTCGGGACCTCCGCACGGCACGATGCCCGCAGACGCGATGGAAGGCGCGAAGATCGCAAGAAGCAATATTATGACAAGAGTGTATTTCATGCAGAGATTACTTTAATAAATTATCAAGCCGCGCGCTTGCTTCCGCCACGGCGGTATGCATTTCACGGCCTGCTGATATTGATTCTATCATGTTTGTAAGGATAGGGTGAGAAAGCGCGGGATCAGGGTCGTACCACGCGCGCGCGCGAAGCGCTTCTTCATAAAATACGGAAAATGGCGGAAAATCGTGTCCCGCTCCCAGCAAATCGCGCCGCGCGGGCGCAAGTTTCAAATCATTCGCGATAACTGCCGCCGGGGCATTTTTTGCTAAAAATGCGGCTACGCGCCACGCGGTTGCTTGGTTTTGCGATTGCATAGGAACGGTAAATGCGAGGACGCGGCCATATCCGATTTTTACCGGAGCCTGGCTGTATTGAGGAACAGGCGAGACGCCTATGTTTATATGAGGCGCGCGCTGAGACAGCGAGGCAAACGCGCTCGCGCGTCCTATAAACATGGCAAGGTCTTCGCGCACAAACGCATCGTCAGGTTTCGGAAATGTATGATTCCATGTGTAGGATGTTTTCTCGCGGCGGGCGAAATCGGCATAGTACCGCAGGGCGGTTTCGGCGGGCGAGGTGGTAATTTGGTTTACGGTGCGCGTTTGGGCAAGGGTAACGGCGTGAGTCGCGGGGTCTATGATGCTGATGCCGCCTTGCAGGGCAAGGAGACTTACGATATCAACGGCATCCGGGATGTTGCTTGTCAGACCCATAGCTGCTCCGGAACGCGTAATGGCGCCGTCTTGGGTGCGCTTGGTAAGTTTACGCGCGTCTGTCAGAAACTCATCCCATGTGATAGGCGGCAGGGCTATGGTTTCGCTCGCAAAAAAATCACGGTTCCAATAGAGCGTCAGGGGATCAATGGCAAACGGGATGCCGTAGATTTGTTCGTTTTGCATAAAAATATTTGCAGCGCTTGCGAACGTTTCTTGGTATTCGCGCTCGGTCATGGTGATTGCCGGCACGGGGGAGAGCTTGTTTTGCATGGCGCCAAGAAGCGAGTCCGGCAGCATGATGATGTCCGGCGCATTGCCGGTGGCTATGGCTTCAAGAATTTGAGCGCGATAACTATTTGGATTCTTTTGTTCGTATATAAGCGATATGGTGGAATGTTCTTCGCGCCAAGCGGCAAAAGCTTCCATAAGGTCGTTTTTCGGATACACCCCCCAAATGACAACGTCGCTGGTAAATGATTTCTCGTTAAGTCCGGGGATAACGCCCAAGAAAATAAAAACTACCAGAAGCGTAATGAATATCACTCCTATATAAATTCCCACTTGCAGTTTTGATATTTGTTTCATCATATATTTCTCACCTCAAACCAATGTAAACGAAAGAAATCATTTTTTCCTAAATATAAGTCCGTAATGATGCGAGCCCGCAGTAAACTCTTTTTCAAAACGAAATCCCTGAGACATAAAAAGCTGTTCGGCATCTTGCCGCGTTACGCGTTCGGCCAGCGGCGGCCCCAAGCGCGGAGCTGCCGATTCCGTGGCGGCGTCCCAATCTATGAGAAACACGCGCCCGCCGGGTTTTATAATACGGGCGGCTTCACCCGCAACATCTGCTTTTTCATCTGCCTGAAACAGCATATTTGAAATCATAACAGCGTCTATCGTTGCGTCTTTTAACATGGTGGCGCCGGGTATTTCCACATTTGCGCGGATGGTTTCAATATTGGCGAGGTGCATAAATCGTGCCTGCGCGCGCGTTGCTTCAAGCGCGGATTCCTGCACATCTATGGCAAACACCTTGCCGGAAGGTCCAACGGCGCGCGCGAGAATGATTGCCCAATGCCCCGATCCGCAGCCAAAGTCGGCGATACGCATTCCCGGAAGAATTTCCAAAAATTTGTTTGTGATGGAAGGATGCAAAAAGGACATGTATTCATTATAGATGCAAAATGTAAAGTAAAAAGGGAAAAACTTATCCCCACCTTCCCTCAAAAAAACCTAAAAAAAACGCATACAGGGAGCATTAGACCTGTCCCTTAATAAATTTTCGGCTAAAAATTCCCGAAATCCGGCCGGGGCTTGGTGAAAATTTCTTGCGTTAGCCCTGCTGGCGCTTCAA
>SBBS01000051.1 GCA_005239605.1 bacterium
AGACCTGTCCCTTAATAAATTTTCGGCTAAAAATTCCCGAAATCCGGCCGGGGCTTGGTGAAAATTTCTTGCGTTAGCCCTGCTGGCGCTTCAAAATTTGCACCGGCGCCCCATCTCATATTTCTGAAATTTCACTCTAAAATTTATTAAGGGACAAGTCTAATTCTCTTTGGCATCACTGGCGGCTTTGTCCGCGCCCTTGTCGGCATTGCCTTCCAAAATGGGGTGTGAAGCCCCGAAGGAGTCGCTTCGCGGCCCTATACGGGACAAGCTAGGAAGTTTACACTCAACAAACCGATGCGGCTCAGAGGCAGACTTGCCCGCCCTTGCCTGAGCCCATGTAGCTCAGTTGGCAGAGCAACTCCATGGTAAGGAGTAGGTCAGCAGTTCAAATCTGCTCGTGGGCTCGGGTGATGGCAGGCAAGGTAACTCCTCTCTCCATCGGCTCCATCTTTTTATACTCCCACCGCAGATGGATCTTCTTTTTTGACAGCGTTTTTCTTTTGCTTTTTCTTATCTAATTCCAATATAAGACGCTTATCGCGCACTTCCACACGCACCACATCACCCTCTTTTATTTTGTTCCCTACGATATATTCCGAGAGCGGATTTAAAATATGAGTCTGAATATACCGTTTCAAAGGACGGGCGCCGTAATGCGGATCATATCCTTCCTCTGCAAGAAATTTTTGCGCCTCTGTATTTACTTTGAGCGTAATTTGCTTATGTTCCAGGCGGTGCGCTACGCGGTCAAGCTGGATTTGCACAATTTCTCCGAGAACTTCAGAAGATAAACTGTTAAAAATAATAATTTCATCAAGCCGGTTCAAAAACTCCGGACGAAAATTCCGCTCCAAAGCTTGGCGAATCTTAGCTTTCAGATCCCCTTCCCGATGCTCTTTCGTGTCATCCGCTTCAGTTGCGAATCCCAGCCGCTCCATTTCACGGACATATTCGGAACCGATGTTGGAAGTCATAATGATAACCGTATTTTTAAAATTCACATGGCGTCCTTTCGCATCGGTAAGGCGCCCGTTATCCAGCACCTGAAGCATAATGTTAAACACTTCCGGATGCGCTTTTTCAATCTCATCAAACAACACCACGGAATAGGGCCGATGGCGTATGAGTTCCGTGAGTTGCCCGCCTTCTTCGTAGCCTACATATCCGGGAGGAGAACCGATAAACTTAGAAATCGTGTGCCGTTCCATGTACTCGGACATATCCACGCGCACAAGCGCTTTTTCATCGTTGAAAAGAAATTCCGCAAGAGAGCGCGCGAGTTCTGTCTTCCCCACTCCGGTGGGACCCAAAAACATAAAGGAGCCAACCGGACGGTCTTCTTCCGCAATGCCCGCGCGGCTTCTTCGAATAGCTTGGGCAATTTTTGTGATTGCCTCGTCTTGCCCCACCACGCGCTTACACAATACGGATTCCATAGTGAGAAGTTTTTTCGCTTCTTCTTCCAGCATGCGCGTTACCGGCACACCCGTCCAGCGGGAAATCACCTCAGCAATGTCTTCTTCCGTTACACGCTCTTTTAATATGTGCCGCGCGGATTGCAATTTTTGCAAGCGCGTTTCTTCCGCCCGAATGTTTTTTTCAAGCGCGGGAATGCGGCCGTAGCGAAGCTCCGCGACTTTGGCAAGATTGCCTTCCCGTTCCATCGCATCGGATTCCTGCCTGAGCGCATCAAATTCTTTTTTCATGGCACGGATGTTTGTGATTGTTTCTTTCTCGTTTTTCCATTTCAATTCCACGCCCTCCGTTTTTTCTTTCAATTCTTCAATTTGTTTTTGAATGCGCCGCACAGTTTGCTTTGCTTTCGCGTCTGTTTCCTTTTTTAACGCCTCTTTTTCAATTTCCAAACGCATAATTTCACGCCGCGCGCGATCCAATTCTTTCGGCATGGAATCAATTTCCAAGCGCAGAGAAGACGCCGCTTCATCTATAAGATCAACTGCTTTATCCGGCAAAAAACGATCAGTAATATAGCGCGATGAAAGCTGAACAGCCGATACTATGGCGTCATCGGTAATGCGCACGCCATGATGCAATTCGTATTTTTCTTTCAGTCCGCGTAAAATGGCGACGGCATCTTCTGACGAGGGCTCTTCCACATATACGGGCTGAAAACGCCGCGCCAGTGCCATATCGCGCTCAATATACTTTTGATATTCTTTTAAGGTAGTAGCGCCGATGGTATGAAGTTCTCCGCGCGCGAGAGCCGGTTTTAGCATATTAGAAGCGTCAATGGCGCCCTCCGCCGCTCCCGCGCCCACTATGGTATGCAGCTCATCAATAAAAAGTAAAATTTTTCCCGCCGCGCGGTCTATTTCGCGCAGCACCGCCTTTAAGCGTTCTTCAAATTCACCGCGGTATTTTGTTCCGGCAATCAATGCGCCCAAATCAAGCGCGATGAGTTCTTTGTTTTTAAGACTTTCGGGAACATCGCCCGTAATGATACGCTGAGCTAGTCCTTCCACAATAGCGGTTTTTCCCACGCCGGGTTCTCCAATAAGCACGGGGTTGTTTTTTGTGCGCCGCGATAATATCTGCATCACGCGCCGTATTTCTTCCTCGCGGCCGATAACAGGATCAAGCTTTTCTTGCTTTGCAAGCCGCGTAAGATTTCGCGCGTATTTTTCCAATGATTGATATTTTGCTTCGGGTTCCATATCCGTAACTGTCTGCGATCCGCGAATATCCACCAAAATGCGCATAATAGCTTCTTTTTCTATTCGAAACTTTGTAAGAATATCCGCCGCGCGCGAAGGCACGTCTAATAGCGCAAGCAAGAGATGCTCGGTTGAAATAAATTCGTCATTCAGATGCGCCGCGATTTTATGCGACTCTTCCAGCACACGCGCCAAATCCTGTGTTAAATAAATCTGAGGAGCAGGCGTAAGCACATCACCCCGCACGTTGCCATTTAACTTGTCCATGACGGAATCAAGCAAAAGTTGGGTGTCAACTTCCAATTTATCAAATAAGGAAAGCGCTACGCCGTCTTCCTGCAGCAACAGCGCGCTTAACAAATGCAGAGCATCAATCTGATTATGCCCGCGCTCAATGGCGAGCTCGTGGGCTCGCTTCAACGCTTCTTGCGCTTTTATGGTGAAATTATGAAAGGGGGTCATATAAAAAATAGACCTGTCCCTTAATAAATTTTAGAGTGAAATTTCAGAAATATGAGATGGGGCGCCGGTGAAAATTTTGAAGCGCCAGCAGGGCTCAC
>SBBS01000103.1 GCA_005239605.1 bacterium
AATTTCTTGCGTGAGCCCTGCTAGCGCTTCAAAATTTTCACCGGCGCCCCATCTCATATTTCTGAAATTTCACTCTAAAATTTATTAAGGGACAGGTCTTTTCCATGGTAGCGAGAAAACGTGAAATCGTCAACAAAAAAGGAACTTGTGACACAAGCTCCAAATACCTAATTCCAAAAAACGAGTTCAGCTATGCTGCGTTGGCGATCCTTACGAATTTCTTCCTCTGTTCGTGTATCTTTTCAACCAATTATCTCCTGGTCCCGGAAACATTTTTGATTGCATGCTCATTTCCGTAACTCCTTCCGGCGATATATGTAAGATGAATGCACCGCTTCTTTCACCTTTTTGCAGATCTTATCCACTGTCGGGGGCACATTGTCTAAATGAGGAGCAAAACCAGCGGAACGTTCTTCCAAACCAAGCACATCAATCCGCGCGCCGGTTTCGTGCATAATGTCATACGCAATTTGCTTCAGGGCGCCGTTTTCAAAATCACCGTCAAGCACCAACCCCTTTTCATCAGAAATGGCGAGCGCTTTTTTCATACGCTCCTCCACCAAAAAAGGTTTTAACCAGAAGAGATGCGCGATGTTGCAGTGTATCCCCTCTTTCTCCAGTTTTTTTGCCGCCTCAATAGCATTTAACCGCGTAGATGAAATTGGAAAAAGTGTAATATCGGCTTTTTCATGAATGACATCCGGTATTTCGTAATCAATAAGAAAACTGCGGCGATGTTCACTGCAATACAACGGATTGTCATGCGCCATAAAATAATCCCACGCCTTTTTGTATTCCCCCGGCGTCATCGGCGCGCACACGGTTACTCCCGGCATCCGCATAAAAATACTGTGATGGCTCCCGGAAGCTACCGGGCCGATTGCGCCGTCCATCGCAATGGAACGGACAAAAATAGGACAAGGAATTCCCCACATATCTTTTGACTTTGCCGCGTAATTTGTTACAAACGGCGCATTGAACCACTGGAACCCTTGGTAGCGCACAATATAAATCGGGCGTCTTCCTGCAAGCGCAAACCCGACTGCAATGCCGCCGCCTGCGACATCAGCCATGGAAAGTTCCACCAAGCCATCGTTTTCGGTAAGCTCCGGTACGGTGCCCCCTACCCAACCGACCGCGGTTAAACATTGCCCAAGCGCGACACCATTGCCTTTGAGCAGGTGTTCACGCGTAATTTCTCTAATTGTTTCTGCCGAAGTCATGCTTTAAATTCCGAAGTCTGACTTCGGAATTTTATTATATCATACCAATACACTGCTTTCTTGTTGAACTTTTCGCCGATCTTGCCAAAGTTTTTCAGTAAAATTTTTTGCTTCCTGTTCAATCTTTTCAGCTTCATTCCCCAATCCCAACCGCTGTAATTCATTTTTTACCATCGCATACCGATCCCATTCCGGCGCGCTGTCAATTCCCGTGCCGCTATGCCATAAATGCCGCACCACCTGCGCATTAAGATATGCGGGGAGTTTCGGAGAAAGTTCTCGCGCATAATGCATAATGATCCAAGGATCGTCTGCAACTTCAACCGCGCTCATGCCAAACGCTTTTGCCAAATCCGCCATCTTCCAATTCCGCCGCACTTTCACTTCCGTAAGAATAGAAAGATTATTATCCATACCCACGAACAATACCGGCGCTTTTTTGTGCGCGGCATATCCCATTGCAGAAATAACATAATCCTCTTCGGAAGCGGCATCGCCTGCAACAATTAAACACTTCTTTCCGGTTGCCAGCGCGTATCCCACACCAATAGGAACCTGTGTACCCATAAGTCCGTCATGACCATGCATCCGTACTGCATCGGTATAAAAATGAATTGACGCCGACCCGCCCATGCCTTTGGCGCATCCCGACGGCAAATGTAAAAGTTCATCCGCTAATTCAGAAGAATCCCCGCCATAAGCAAGATACAAATCATGACACCGATGCTGACCGAAAATATGCGGATTCGGATATGCGGTTGAAAGCGCGGCCGCAACCGCTTCCTGTCCCACTGAAAGATAAATCGGCATCTTTATTAATTTTGCGTCAAACGCGTCTTTAGCTTGCAACTCAAAATACCGGATGAGTGACATTTTCCGGAAAACCTCCAATGACTCCTCGCGAGAAAATTGTTTAGAAATATCTTTTATAGATCCGAGGTCGGGAGAACGCATGATTTCAGAATAACATAAAAATAAAAATGTGCATATTGACAAATAAAATTAAGATGATATATTGAAAAAAAATATGTTCGTGGAGGTACCACATGAAAAATGTTCTTATGCCCCAGAAAATTGGGAACTTAGAACCAGTATCAAAAACACATTGGGGAAAGACGCTGCTGCGGCAATGGTATCGTAAACATGATGGGGAAGAATACGACTTTTACATGCTTGATTACAAGGGAGGAACTATTGTCTCCCTCGTGCTGCCCATTACATTAGAAAATGACATAGTCGGCATTCGTCAGTTTCGTGAAGGAGCCGATGAGGTAATCATTGAAATACCGGGCGGAAATCCTCATGGCGATCAGTTGCCTTTACAAGTAGCTCAAAAAGAGTTGTTAGAGGAATGCGGTTTTGAAGCAGAATATTGGATACAACTATCACCTGTGCAAACGTGGTTTGAACCGGCAACATACCGCAACCAACGATACTTCGCGTATCTCGCAACAGGCTGCAAAAAAGTTTCCGAACCAACGCCTGACCGGACAGAAAATATTTCTCTTGACCTTATCCCCGCTCAAAAATGGGTTAACATGATTTTTTCGGGCGAAATACATGATGCCAAAACTATCGCGGTAACATTCATGGCATTACCCTACCTGGATATAACTCTGCCGCGTAAGTAAGTATATAAAAACCTCCAAGGAAACGATTTCCTTGGAGGAATTTTTTTACAAAAGGCGCTTGTTCGCCTTGTACCACTCCATGGTCATCTGGAGGCCGTCATTCAGTTTTATTTTCGGCCTCCAACCAAAAATACTCTTTGCTTTCTGACAATTTAGAGCTGGCTGGGTAGGTGTGCTATTTGCGGAAAAATCATTTACGAGCGTCAGTTTTTTACCAGACATATCAGCAATTTTTCGTACAATTTCATTCACGGAATATGCGGATCCGTACCCAACATTCCATGCGCCAGTTCGCGGCGCTCTCTGGGAAATTGCCGCATCCACAAAACAGAGAAAATCATCGATGTGAAGCGCATCGCGCCTTTCCGTACCAGGCCCGCGCACGCAGATAGTATCTCCATCATGCGCATCCACAGCTTCGGCAATTTTCGCCGCTATTAAATGACCGCCGCCTTTGAACTTGTCATACGGCCCATAGATGTTCGAATGGCGGATAATAGTATATGCTGTGCGCCCGCCGCTTAAATTTCCGTACTGCCATGCCAAATCCTCCATGATGCATTTTACTTTCGCACCACCGCTGTAAGGATCTTCAAGCGGCTTTGTCATCTGAACATCGTCTTCAGCAACAATGCTATCTATTGATGGGTATACAAGCGAACATCCGAGCAAGATAACATGCGGCACTTTATATTTAGCCGCAAGCGCGATAATGTGCGCATTCATAACAATGTTATCATGAATAAACTGGGCTTCCCGCTGCTTAAAATCTTGAAAGCCCGCGGTAGCGGCAGCCGCGTGTATAAGCACATCTGGCTGCACTTCTTTGAGTAATGAACGCGCCACTTCTTCGCGAACAAGATTGCCGTAATAAAGTTTCCCATTTATGGGAAACGAGCGCGTCCTATATGCTCCAAACACCTCCGTGGCGTCTTTTTTTGAAAAATATTCAAAAAGATTCCGCCCGATAAATCCTGAAGCGCCCGTTATAAGCACACATGTTTTCATTCTTCACTCCTTTCATCTACGAAATTGATCTGCAAGCCCCGCCATCCACATCAATGCACTGGCCCGTGATATACCGCGCCTTATCAGACGCAAGAAACACCACAAGGTTCGCCACATCTTCCAGCGCGCCCAGATACGGCAGTGAAAGTTTTGCCGTATCGGTTTCAACCGTGCGGCGTTTTGCTTCTTCAAAAGAAACGCCTTCACGTTCCGCGCGCGCTTGAATGTTTGCTTCCCATGCGCCGCCCATCAAACTACCCGGACACACCGTGTTTACCCGTATGCCATATTTCCCCCATGCGCGCGAAATTGCTTTGCCGTAATTGAGTTGCGCGGCTTTTGCAACGGAATAATGCGGGTTGTGGTCGCCGGGTTGATGCGCTGGCAAAGAACAGATATTGATGATACACGCATTACCGCTTGCTTTAAGCAGGGGTAATGCTTCTTCACAGCAAATTCGCGTGCTTTCGAAATTTGCTCGCCATGCACGCTCCCAAAGCGCATCATCCATTTGCTCTGCGTGCGCACCGTCACCATAGGTTCCAAAACGCAAAGGACCGCCGACATTGTTGACTACTACCCGAAGAACACCGCGCGCATTCCTCACTGTTTGAAACAATGATTTCACATCCGCACGTTGGGTAACATCAATATCCGCTATTTCTATTCTACCTGCCGTATCATTATAAAGCTTCTCGCTTTCTTTCCTAAGATCATAACATGTTTTTAATAATAGCGGCCGAGAACGGCTGCAAAGTATTACGTTTGATTTCTCGCGCATAAATGCGCGCGCAATTTCTCTTCCCAACCCGCGGCTGGCGCCCATAACCACAACAGTTTCTCCTTTTAAATTCAAATCCATTTAAAAACTCCTTTCAAGCATTTCTATTTCTATAGCATTAAATCACCATATATGCAATACTGAAACCACATGAATACAGAACTCCCCGAAAAAATAGGAGAGCCGAAAATTCTTATCCCAACGCGTTACAATAAAGGCGCGGAAGAACAGCTTTTCCGAAATCCAAAAACAGGAAAGACAGAACCGTATCTTTTTTTTACCGCAGAAAAAATTTCTGTTATTGTGTTTGCGCTTACGGAAAATAATGAGGTCATTGCAATAGATCAATACCGCCACGCTGCGGATGAAATAATCCGCGAGCTTCCGGGCGGCACCCCAAAACTAAAAAATAAATTGCCCCAAGACGCCATTCGTGAGGAACTACGAGAGGAAACCGGATACGAAGCAGACACTATAGAACTTGTGCGGGAAGGAATGATTTTTGAACCCTCCACGATAAAAGCCACGTATAACGTATACGCGGCTCAAAACTGTAAAAAAATTGGCGAACCGAATCCGGAAGCAAATGAATATATTACAGCGGTGCGCATTATACCGCTCCGGGATTGGATCAAAGAACTTTCATATCTTAAAGATTCAAAGTCGATCGCGGCAACCATACTTGCAACTCATTATCTCGGTGTTGCATCAATAATACGCTGAATAATAGCTGTTGTGGAATATCCTCTAGCGGGACACGTCACTCCGTGTCGGAGTACTTTTATGGCAACGCCGTGACGTTCCGCGAGCGCATGACGATATTCCATGTCAAAGGTACCTTCATTCACCACATAGTAATCCGGCTGCAGCTTCTCAAATATATTAATGAATCCATCAAGGAAATGTCCCTGCCCCTCCGGCAACGCATGTGTAATAAATGCGTAATCAACCGCTTCAAGGGCGGCTACCAACTTTAGACGCGCTTCCTCCTCTATAATCGGCCGCGCATCACCTTTGTAACGCTTAATATCAATATCAGAGCCAACACCAACCACCAGCACATCAGCACGCGTTACATCCTTAGCCAACTCGAAGAAGTGTTTATGTCCTGGATGCAAAAGGTCAAACGTGCCAGAAACAAACGCGACAATCTTCGTGCTACAGTTTCTCCGAATATCAGCTAGATTAACATAAGAAATTGTTTTGTCTTTCATAACCCATCCTTCTAAAATTAGGCCTGTCCCTTAATAAATTTTCGGCTAAAAATTCCCGAAATCCGGCCGGGGCTTGGTGAAAATTTCTTGCGTGAGCCCTGCTGGCGCTTCAAAATTTTCA
>SBBS01000001.1 GCA_005239605.1 bacterium
AAATTTTGAAGCGCCAGCAGGGCTAACGCAAGAAATTTTCACCAAGCCCCGGCCAGATTTCGGGAATTTTTAGCCGAAAATTTATTAAGGGACAGGTCTGGCGCAAGTTTACCGCGTTAACCCCTGTGTTATCTGGTAAATAGGAAGTATCACGGCTGCCGCAATAAATCCCACCACGAGCGCGATAACTATCAAAAGCAAGGGCTCTAATATGGTGGGTAATTTCTTTGCGGTTATAAGCGCTTCTTTCATATAATACTCCGAGAGAGTTCCGGATACCGCGTCTAATGTACCGCTTTTTTCCCCCACCGTTATCATGGCAAGCACATGATGAGGAAACAAGCGAGGATAGGCAGTGAATGCTTCTGAAAGAGGTGTTCCCGCAATAATCCGTTTCTGAATATGTGTGAATGCGTCTTTGTACACCATGCTGGCACACGCATTACCCACAATCAATAATGTCTCACTAATGGGAACGCCGCTTTTCATGAGAGTGTAAAGCAATTGGCTTGTTACGGCAAGTTGATATTGCTGCGTCATGCGGCCGAATACAGGCATATACAGCGCCGCGTGATCAATCGCGCGCCGCAGAGACGGTATGCGAAGAAGCGCTTTCCAACCCGCCGCCGCTATTATCAATCCAATGAGTACCCACACCCCCCATGTTTGCAGGAAGAGCGAGCCGGCAAGCAAAACACGCGTGAGAGGGGGGAGATTCACATTGAGTTTGCTAAAGAGCGGTATAAAACGCGGAAGCACATAATAAGAAAGTCCCCCGCCGATAAGAAACGAAACACAGAGCACGATCTTGGGATACAAAGTCGCCGCGCGTATTTCCTGCCGCAATGAATAATCTTCTTCCAGCCATGCGGCTAGAAATTGTAAATTCTCTTCCAAAGTGCCGCTTTTTTCTCCGGTGCGAATTAAATTTATAAACACGCTTCCAAAAAGCATGCGCTGTTTTTCAAATGCCTGCGACAGAGGCGTGCCTGCTTCAATGTCCGTGCGCAGTTGTTGAAGAACGCGCTTGGTGAGGCGCCGATGCGACTGTTTTTCAAGCGAAGTCAGCGCTTCATTCAGGGGAACGCCGCTTTTGAGCATCAGCGCCAAATTTTTGGCAAGATCAACTTTTTCCTGATCTGAGATTCGTTGAAATAGCATAAAATACTTTACGTTCGTATAACGCGGAGCACTTCATCGAGCGTAGTAATGCCGGCTTCTACCTTCACAAGCCCGTCATTCAGCATGGGATGCATGCCCTGTTCCTGCGCTTTAAGGAAAATAATATCCGAGGATGCTTTTTGTGTAATCAGAGGACGGAGCGCGGCATCCATTTCCAGAACTTCAAAAATACCCGTGCGCCCCACAAAACCGCTCCCGCCGCACGAAGCGCATCCAACTCCATGATACAGCGTCATGCGCGAAAAATCTTTTTTTTTCCACACCCGCCTTGCTTCTTTGGCGAGCGCGGTATCTTGTTTTAAAACGGCCATTTCTTCTTTCGTAATGGCGTAACTTGCGCGGCACGACGCGCATATGCTGCGCACAAGCCGCTGCGCGATTACTACACGCATGGAAGAAGCGAGTAAAAACGGCTCAATGCCCATATCCGTGAGCCGAGGAAATGCCGTTGCGGCATCGTTTGTGTGCAGTGTAGACAGTAACAAGTGCCCCGTGAGGGCCGCGTTTATGGCAATGGAGGCAGTTTCTTCGTCGCGTATTTCCCCGACCATAATAATGTTTGGATCCTGGCGCACAATAGAGCGGAGACCTGTTGCAAATGTTAGATTTTTCTGCTGATTCACTTGCGTTTGCTGTACATGAGGAATGCTGTATTCCACCGGGTCTTCAATGGTCATGATATTAACTTCGGGTTCATTTAACGTCTGCAGCATAGCGTAGAGCGTTGTTGTTTTTCCGGAACCCGTAGGACCTGTTGATAAAATCATGCCATGCGGGTTTTTCATGGCGCGGCGTACGCGTTCCAAGTCGGTTTTCTGCATTCCCAGCTCCTCCAACCCAAACTGTCGCGCGTGGCGCGCTAAAAGCCGCAATACAACATTTTCCCCATACATAACAGGCAGCACTGACATGCGAACATCAAAGGAGACATCATCTACCGTATAATCAAACCTGCCGTCTTGTGCAGCGGCATGCTCGTCAGTCCGAAGGCGCGCCATAATTTTTAACCGGGAAACAAGTTTATCATGGGCCGCCGCCGGATACTGCACAATTTCATGCAGTATGCCGTCTACGCGAAACCGGACAGAAACCGTCTCGCGGAGCGGTTCCATGTGAATATCGGATGCCCGGTTTGCGTACGCGTATTCAAGAAATGCATTCACCAACTCCACAATGCCTTGTTCGTACGCCGGGTCATCATTCAGATTCTCTTTAAGTTTTTCCAAAAGCCGCTCCACGCACTTTCCCAGATCGCCGCGGTAAAACTTCATTGCCTCTTTAATGCCTTGATGCGTGGCATAATACACTTCCGCGCGGCAGCCGGTTTTACGCGCAACATCGGCAATGAAAGAAAAATTTGACGGATCGGCGGCGGCAATTTTCACAACACCGTCATGCCGTTCAAAAAGCACAGCTTGCTGGGAACGCGCCACCACTTCGGGTATGCCTTTTATGATTTCTTCCGGAATGGTAAGCGTTTTAAGATCAACATACTGTACGTCAAACGCATCCGCGATGGTGCGCCCTAAGTGTTCCTCGGTAATGTACCCTTCATCCATCAGCACTTCTTCCAGCGGCGCGTGAGCGCGTTTTGCGATTTCCAGCGCCCGCGCGAAATTCTCGCCGCTCACATGTCCCGGAGAAACAAACAGTTCTTCAAGTTTTTCAACCGGAATTTGCATAGAAAACGCGGAATTCAAACTTACCTATAACAGACCTGTCCCTTAATAAATTTTCGGCTAAAAATTCCCGAAATCCGGCCGGGGCTTGGTGAAAATTTCTTGCGTTAGCCCTGCTAGCGCTTCAAAATTT
>SBBS01000070.1 GCA_005239605.1 bacterium
AAATTTTGAAGCGCCAGCAGGGCTCACGCAAGAAATTTTCACCAAGCCCCGGCCAGATTTCGGGAATTTTTAGCCGAAAATTTATTAAGGGACAGGTCTAATAAACAAAAAATCTATCCAGAAAAACCGGATAGATTTTTTATATATGCCTGTAAGCCGGGTTCTGTATCCCCCACCGAGGCGGGGGGTGGTAGTTATCTGTCTAGTTCCGACATCACTGCCGGAATCAAGCCCTCTCGTTTTGCCACCGATTTGTATTCACTTGCGGTGGACAAAATTGGAAGTTGCACCAGATAAGTGTTTCCCTCACGTTATTGTTGCCAATAACGCCTGTGAGCTTTTACCTCACTCTTTTCACCATTACCTCTTTCATTGCTCCAAGCTTTATACTCAGGGCTGATGATGATTGGCTGTTTTGTTTCTGTGGTACTGTCTCGCCCCGTGGCTGCGGGGGGTGGTCGTTAACCACTATCTTCTTCTGCTCTGCCACAGATTTGTAGATGTTGGCAGAGAGGGTGCCCGGACTTTCCTCCCCCGCCTTAGCGGGGGCAACTACCCGGCATATACATTCCACATTTTATCGTATATATGGAATTTTGTCAATCCATATCAGTTCGGATATGTATTTTTGTGGATGTATTGGATTGTTGCGGTTGGGATATCTTTCTCGGAGATTCAATGGATCGTAAAAACATCTCAAGCTGATCAGGGCGATACATCCGATAATTATTGATCGGGTTGCGATATGCTGTGAGTTTTCCTTGCTTATCCCAATTACGCAGGGTAAGGGAGCTCACGCCCAGGTACTGTGCCGCTTGTTTGACTGTGAAATATTTTCGTTCCATAATTACCAGTATAAATTTTTATGTTGCATTTTGCAATGGCAGTCTTATAATAAAGAGTGTGTTAGTAGATTAAAAAGCTAAATTATGAGCGTGTTTTCAAATTTTTTTTCTAGGAAAGAGAATGATGGTGAAGATGATATTTCTATAGACGTCGAACAGGAAGCAGCGAGTGTTCCGATAAATCAAAACGAAGCGATGTACACGGCGCCCGTTGAGGAACCGCTTTGGGGCGCGGCGGCGCGGTGGAGCGTCTATTTTATAGCGCTTTTGGCGCCGCTTTGGTTTTTGCCGATTACGGAAAATCCTGTTGATGGCAATAAGATATTTTTTGTTTCCATTTTAACATTGATTGGATGCGTCACCTGGTTGGGGATGACGGTTCATGGGGGCGCGGTCAGAATACCCCGGTTTATGCCTATGTACGCGCTTGGCGTGTGGTTGATTGTGTATTTGCTGGCGACTCTTTTTTCCGTGAGTCCGGAAACCAGTTTATGGGGATCGTCTCCCGCATCCTTTTTTCATTTGCTTATAGGCGGCATGCTTGCATTTTTGGTTTCGGTTGCTTTGCGCACGACGCAAACTGTTCGAACGGCTCACGCGCTCATTCTCATCTCAGCCGGCGTTGTTTCTTTGTTTTTGGTTGTTCAGAGTATTTTGGGGTTTGATATATTTCCTTGGGAATTTGCGAAGGCGCGTACTTTCAACCCGGCAGGCCAATGGAATGCGGTTGGGATATTTTTAGGTTTTATATTGGTAAGCATGTTTCCTTTTCTTGCGGGGAGCGCTCGTTTGTCATTGTTAAAACGGTCGTTCTTTATGATTCTGCTGCTTTTTGTGTTAGTAGGAACGGTGACCGTGAATTATCGCTTGGTATGGCTTGACATCGCTCTTATTTCCATCGTGTATCTGGCTTATGCATATTCTCGCGCAAGCGGCCAAAGGCGCATGCAATATGCCATGGGACCGCTGCTGTTTCTTTTTGTTTCCATTATGTTTTTTCTTTCACAAGATATAGTGAATCTTTTTTATAGCTCTCTCAATCCGCCCATTGACGTTACGCCTTCTGTTAGTTCTTCATGGCGCGTTGCCGAGCAAGTTTTTCGGGAACGTCCGATACTGGGCGTTGGGCCGAATGAATTTGGATACGCGTGGGATAGATTCAAAGACCCCGCAGTTAATACCACCGTTTATTGGCGGCTGCAGTTTGCCACGGCCTCTTCATTTGTTACCACATTGCTTACTACGACAGGGATATTGGGATTTCTCGCGTTTCTTGTTTTCATCGGCTCTTTATTGTGGTCCGGCTTACTATTGCTTGGCAAGCTGCAGCCGGATAATCCAGAACATCAGTATGTAAGCGCGCTGTTTTTTGGCCTTTTGTTTTTGATTTCTTCCTGGTTTTTTTATCCATTGACCGTTATTACCTCTGTGTTTGCTTTTCTTCTCTTGGGCCTTTTTGCGGCGGAGTTGAATGCGGCGGGTATTGTTCCTCATCGCGTTTTTATAATTCAGGGAGATTCCACCAAAGGGTTTTTTATCGCGCTCATTACGGTTTTTCTCATGGTGGTTTGCGTGGTGGGGCTTTATATCAGAAGCCGAAAACAAGTGGCTGCCATTGAGTATGGTCGCGGCGTGGAAGCGTTTTTGGCGCGGAATGCGGTGAACGAAGCAGAAAATTTTTTCCGGCGGGCGGTTGTTTTAGATAACACTCGCTACGAATATTATGATGCCATAACGCAGACATCTTCCATTAAATTACAGCGGGTGCTTGAAAATGCGGCGAATCAACCGGCTGAAGAATTGCGGGAATCTTTTCAGATAGCGCTTTCTTCTGCTATCGCAAGCGCGCAGACAGCAACGGAGGTAAATCCGGGAAATGCGATGGGTTGGCGGCTTCTGGGGCAGGTGTATGAAATGGTTGTTCCGCTTGTGGGGGGATCGGCTGAGGCGGCTGTGAACGCCTACGCGGAGGCCATTACAAGAGCTCCTACGGATCCCTTGCTGCGCAATGATATTGCGCGCATATATATGATACAGGGGGATTATGTAAAAGCGCGCGAGGCGCTGGAAGAAGCAATTCGGTTAAAGGCTGATTACGCGGCGGCTCACTTCCGTCTCGCGCAAATCGCGATTATTAAGGGTAATGTGGACGATGCCATAAACAGCACCGAACGCGCGGCATTGTCCGCGCCTGAGGACGTTGGCGTTTTATTTCAACTTGGCTTGCTGTATTATCAGAAAAATCGGTATGATGACGCGCGTCTTATTTTTGAACGAACAACGCAGTTGAACGAAAACTATTCCAATGCTCGTTACTTCTTAGGGCTTATATACGCGATAAAAGGGGAACGCGATCTTGCGATTGGGCAATTTGAACGAATTCAGGCGCTCAATCCCGACAACGCGGAGGTGCGGGCGATTTTGGAAAATCTTCGCGCAGGGGAAGAACCATTGACCGGCATTACACCTCCTCTCACGCGCGCCGAACCACCTGTTTCAAAAGAAGGAAAAGAAATTGAGCAAGAGGGTGTATTGGAAGAGAGTCAGCCTGATGACGCAAGCGCGTCTGCTGAAGAATAAATCCCGTTAGAAATCCACTTAGGGCATTAATTCCCCGCTTACTGGCAGGCGTGCCCACGTATGGATTATTCCAAGCGGTAACCTGCGTCGCAAACGGTGGGGAGCATTAGACCTGTCCCTTAATAAATTTTCGGCTAAAAATTCCCGAAATCCGGCCGGGGCTTGGTGAAAATTTCTTGCGTGAGCCCTGCTGGCGCTTCAA
>SBBS01000009.1 GCA_005239605.1 bacterium
GCGTTAGCCCTGCTGGCGCTTCAAAATTTTCACCGGCGCCCCATCTCATATTTCTGAAATTTCACTCTAAAATTTATTAAGGGACAGGTCTACTTTGCGTTGTTGCGGGAGCCGGAATTGCTTGGAACCAGATTTTTCGGGATATTGCGGTTTGGCGGGAGTTTTAGGAAGCAGTACGAATGTGAAAAAAATCGTTTTCAACTCTTTTCAACAAATTCCTTAATCACAAGTAATCCAGCAGTCGTTCGTAGTTAACAAAATCAAAAAAGCGATAAAAGTAAGCAATCCATACCGCAAGGTTATCGGTAAGAAGCAAAATGCCAAGAAATACAAGAAATATGCCGCCGACAAGGGAGATAATATTGAGATATTTACTTAGCTTTGCAAGGTAAAAAGTTGCCGACCCGATACTTGCCGCAATAATTAAAAATGGTAACGCAAGACCAAGAGAAAAAACAGCCAAAAGAAACGCCCCCTGCCCTACGGTTGCAGAAGAGGCAGCGAGAGTAAGAATGGAACCTAAAATAGGCCCCACACAGGGCGTCCAACCGAATGCAAATGTGGCGCCGAAAATTAAAGAACTTACCGGATTGCCGGGTTTTAAGGCTTGTATGCTTCCTGCATGCTTTTCAAAATTCAAAAACGGGAACTTCAATACACCAAGCATAAACAATCCGAAAAACATAACGAAAACGCCGCCAATCCGCGAGAGCCACAACCGATATTTTACGAGCGCCGCACCCCCCAATCCAAAGAGACTGCCGAGAATTATAAATACGACGCTAAAACCAATTACATATAGCACGCCGTTTAAAAAGATTTTCCTTCGCGCGCGGTTTGCTTTAGTTGAATCTTGTAAATCATTTGCAGAGACACCACTGATGAACCCCAAATAACCTGGCGCCAATGGAAGCGTGCATGGCGCCAGAAATGTAAGAATGCCTGCTATAAATGCCGGGATAATAAGTGAAAAATCCATAGTTATTTTTGAGAGTTATTTGCCGTTTCCTTCACAGCGTACTTAATCAAATCAAGATTGCGGCTTTTATGTTCCCGACACCATGCTCGGCATTGTTCTGCTTTTTCTTTATCCATATATTTCAAAGCGCACTCTTCGCATTGGTAGAGTTCCTGATTTTGATTTTTGATAACTTTAACCATAAACCTTATAACATATTTCTTATTTTTTGAAGTATTTCATCTTTTCCCATAGGTCCTCTTTTATGAATCACAATATCACCGTTTTCGTCCGCAAATATCGTCTCCGGCATGGAAAATCCGCCGATTGCTTTATAAAAACTATCTGAAGGATCAAGAAGAAATATCAAGCCTTCCGTTACCCCCAACTCATCAGTATATTTTTTTGCGGCATCCCGCGTTTCTGCCCTATTAATTGCAATAATAATTGCCCGGCCGCCGATCTCCTGCTGCGCAAGCGCAAAATCAACCAGTTCTTTGCGGCAAAATGGACACCGCGCCGCCCATGCATTGATGACAAGAGGTTTCCCTTTAAAGTCTACAAGTGAAACGAGATTGCCGCTGTAATCCTGAAACTGAAGCTTGAAAACCGCATTTGCAAAAGTTGATGGTTGTTGGTCTTTATTGGAAGATAGTTTATCACTGCGGAACACAAAATAGCCGGCGGTTAACAGACCAACCCCAATAACGACAACAAAAAATGATTTTAACAACCACATTTTGTTTCTGCCTGATTGCAAGCGGCACATTTTGCCATGCAATGATCTCCGCCGCACGCATGCTGTTCATCATGCTTTTCGGCTTCAACGCCGCACATGTCGCATTTATACCCATTGGCGCCGCCGCCGCACTTTGTACACTTTTTTTCTGATTCTTCCATAAAATTATTTATGAGTTAGTAAACCCCCCACACCCTTACGGCTGCGGCTTTCTGGGCGGGAGGGTAAATATCTTTTGACCTTTACGATTTTAAAATTACTGAATTCCTATTGCGCCGCCGCCATGCACAAAGAGAAAAACGCTGGCAGCCAGAAGAATTAGGTCAAATTCCCATCCTATTTTGTCCATAGCAAAAAATGGAACGCCCCATTTCATAACTTTAAAGTAAATCGCGCCGATCATCACAATAGCAAGAAGTAAAGCGGCTATCTGGATATATAAACCAATAAGCATTCCGAGCGACGACAAAAGTTCAACCGCCCCCAGCATAAAGATCATTCCTGCCGGCATGGCCATTGCCTGCGACATCGTAGTCGCGCTTTTGAGCTTAGGGAGAGCGTGGTACGCAAATATAATTGCCATAACCAGCCGCAACAGAAAAAAAGCGAGATCATTATATTGTTGTAGTTCAAATATCATATGTGTAACGATTTAATATTCTACCGACCTTTTTACTTATATAATTCTGTGTCCGGATGCGCAGCTGCCCATGAGAACCAAAAACTCGGAAATGGATTGATACGTGTTAAGGCGCCGTCAGGCTGTTTCTCAAACAGGCGCATGGCATCAATGTCCTTCTCATACCGCGCAACTATCGTTTTCCCTTCAAATTGATCCGTTATCTCCCCAACGCGTTTAATTGCCTCCGGCAAGTATGCTTTTGCCTTGCCGTTTACCACGATGCCAAGCACAAAATCTTTGTCGCCTAAACGCTCGTCTTTATTGCCTACCGGGAAATAAGTGCCCGGTGTTGTATAATAATCGCCATAAGGATCCTGTCCGTAAAACCGCGTTGCGCCCGTATCGCGCGAAAGCACCTCACCTGATGGATATGTTTTCTTAAAATCCCCATATCTCATCATATCAGAAGGAAGCGCTGCGAGTTTAGCGCCCGTCATGTCGCCAACGATTGCTTCACCCAATATCTGTGACCACAGCGAATCAGTTTTTCGGTCATACATAACAAGGTTTGAATTCCATAATTTGCCGGAGGTGCCAAATTCTACACGCTCGCCTTTAACCAACGGATCAAACACAATGCCGGAAAGACACAGCGGACAATAGGTCACGAGCACGCGCTGGTCATTAATCGTGTCGTTGACAATCTCATGCCAGACCAAAATTTGAAACGGATAAAATCTTGAAATGCCGCCCATGCTTAGCGCGATACCCGGTTCGGTATCAGATAGTAACACAGTCGCTTCAGATAAAGAAATAAACTTCGGATTGTCAATGGATGGGATGCCGTCTTTTGGCGGGCCTCCGCCCAGAATTTCATCAAGCGGCACGCTGTGCTTTACGCCGTTGGTTATCATGATTTCTTTTGCGGCAATAGGATTCGCTGCGCTTTTTTGATAATCGTTCCGATTTAGATCTTGTTCACTAAATTGTTCGCTCCCATCCGCAACTTCACCATCGCGAATTGTAAGAGAAAAATTATCCTTGGAAAATCTTTGCGAGACAATAAAAGAAGCTAATCCGATAAGCGTAAGCATAATTGCAATAACAGCAATTCTCATTTGAAAATTTTATTTTATATGCAACAACTCCGATAAACCTTCTTTGTCAAAACCAACGAGAATCTTCCCATCAATATCAATTACTGGCACGCCCATCTGACCAGATTTTTTTATCATCTCTTCCACTGCGGTTTGATCACCTGAAACATCCTTCTCTTTATAGGCAATATTGCGTTCTTTAAAGAACTCTTTCGTCATTTTGCAATACATACAGATTGGGGTTGTATAGATAGTAATGTGAGACATAATTTTATGTTTAAGAAAGAAATTTTATTAATTGTTTCACCATACTATTGGCGCGATTTATCTCATAACACACCATCTGCCCCATCCTTATTTTGACCACGAGGCCCAAACGCTCAAGCACGCGTAATTGTTGGGATGCCGCCGATACAGTAACCCCGAACACATGAGCAACATCCGTAACACACACATCATGGTGGCCAATAAGCATTCTAAAGATTTTAAACCGGCATGGATCACCAAGTGCCTGAAACACAAGAGGGAAATCATTGTTTTCCGAAGCAAGATCAGCCTTTATGGAAGCAATGTGTGACTTAGTAAGCATATATGTGATTATACAACAATAGTTAAGTATTTAAGCAATAGCTTAATATATAAAACTGTGGATAACAGCAAAAAGAAAACACCCGCCTAAAGACGGGGGTTTCATAATTTTGTTGCGGGAGCCGGAATTGTTTGGAACCGCGTGTTTCAGGATGTTGTTGCGTGGGCAGAATTTCTTGAAGCTATGACGGCAGAAAACTTGACAAAATAAATATAAAGAGTACAATAGCCCACAGATTGCATGCGGTGTTTTTACTATGGTGGTAAAAGCAATGTGCATACTTTAAAACTCATAAACCCTGCCTAAAAAGAGCAGGAGCTGCAATAAAACGCAGCAGAAGGAGGCGTTTGTCATGAGAGCTGTTAGTATTGTGGTTGGGGCAATTTTGGCTGTCTTTGCCCTCGTTTGGATCGGGCAAGGAAATGACTTTTTCTTATACAAAGTGTTTGCGCCCGCATATGAACAAGTGCGGCGCGAAACTTTTGAACAGACAAAGTCGTACAACCAGGGTATGATCCAAGAGTTGCAGAATATGCAGTTTGAATACGCCAAAGCAGCGCCTGAGCAAAAAGACGCGCTTGCGTCCATCATCCTGCATCGCGCGGCAGACTACGATATGGATAAGCTGCCGCCCGATCTTCGTCAATTTGTTCAGCAATTGCGGCGCGAGCGAGTAGAGGCTCGTTAACAACAAGAAGGAGTCATTGATGAAACAATTCATTATTTTGCTCATCTTTGTGCCCATGCTTTTGGGAAATGAGGGTTGTGACGAAAGAAGACCAACGAGCGATCAAATGCAGCGTCAACAACAAGAAAAGATACTGCATGAAGGTACATCGCAAGTCGGTATGCCGGCTATAAAAAACTTTCGTGAGCGCAAACTTGCAAAGGATATTCTGGAGCTGCGTGACCAGACGGGTCTCACAACCTATACGTATCTCTGGAACGAACTAACAGGAAAGCTCGTTTTTTTGTGTGACTCCGTTGGTTATCCTCTCCCGTACGCCGTGCAGTTTACGAATCCTCAAAAGGTTGAGCATAGTCGGCACGGCACCGGCTACGCTATTTTACCTCAAGCTGACCCCAATGGCTTATTCTCTCCGGCATCTGCTGAGGGAACATGGGTAATGTGTAAAGACCCAAACGGCAAAGATGTCCGGCCGCTCTATACCGAACCAAAGGTCATCGTTTCGCAGTTCAAACTGCAATAAGCTACCCGAAGGGTGTGTGGAAAATAATTTCTACACACCCTATTTTTATTTCTAAACAATTTTATTCGGGAATAGGATTTACTTGGAACCAGATTTTTCGGGATATTGTAGCTTGGCGGGAGTTTCAGGAGATAGTTGGAGTTAAAACTATACTCGTTTAATTTCTGGCAAAACCTTTGCTGTCTTTTTAAGCCGTTCAAATGCTGCTTTTGATAGTCGCCATGAATATCCCTTCGTATCTTGTGCATACAGATTTTCCACCAAATCATCCTGTAAATCCCGAATGAAATTATTATCATCCATGACCTCCATAACTGTTTCGTACGGTTGTAAAGCTTTTGGCAAGTAGCGGGAGTTGAAAACAAACATTGTCCTTCCGATTTCCCCCATTTTGTATTTTCCGTATATCTTACTCACTACTATTGCGCGTCTCCCTACGTTAGTAACAGAAATAGCAACGCGTGGCTTAGGTGGAATATAAGAAATATCTGCATCACGGAAAAATCCTTTGCCAGAACCAGCTGCATAATGTATTTCACCACCAACACTCGCCTGTACATCCAAAATAACTGTGTCCATGACGAAATCACGCACTATATTCCACACAAGTGCTACAAGTGATATGAAAAGCGCGAATACAGCAATTATGTCAGAAATATCGTGGGATTAGGATTACTGCTAATCATGATGTTACCGCAGATTTGAAATAAGTTTGAATCTATGAATTACAAAACTCTCATCTTGTCATAAAACGTGAGCAATCCAAAATACCGTGAACGGTTCACGTTTTCTGACAAGGTATGAACTTTTACAAAC
>SBBS01000090.1 GCA_005239605.1 bacterium
CTTCAATGCAAAAACGCGACATTATGAAGCAGATAGATATGGTGTTTTGAAGCAATGATAAGTGGTGGCAAGGTGGGGCGGATTCGTATATAATTTGAGCATGAAAGAAGGTTCATCCATTGAACGTGTTTTTGGCAAAAATATTTCACAGGAAAATAAAGAGGAAATTCTCAAATCATATGAGGATACATTTCGCAATCAGAGTTTTGAGGATATAAAGGATATTGAAATAGAAAAAACTCCAGAGCAGCTGGAGGTCATCTCTCTTGCTAACAAGGCGACCAATGCAATTCGGCGGCAATACAGGCTCACCGATTTCAATGTGCCGCCAGAGAATATACATATCATTAAAGCTGGGGAGTGGCAATCAGAAGGAGAAGCATTTTTTGTAGCGAACAACCAAGCTATAGCTGCAAGAGAAATGAATATTCGCACACAATTTGCAAAACGCATTATTCACGAGATGATTCATTTCAAATCGTATGGAGCGGCTCATGCGCGAGAAAAAGACCGCATATTAGATGATTACCGATGCGGACTTACGGTACATGCGCGGGAAGATGGGAGATTGTATTTCGGCAACCTTAACGAAGCAGTCACCGAAGAGCTTGCGAAACGGGCGCTGCTGAAAGAAATCGGAAATGAATTATTCACGGAGGAGACCAAGGAAACCGACCGAATAAAACAGCGATACCCCGATTCCATTGACGAGAATGGCAACCCACTTTTTACAGAAGATACCTATGAAGCGCATATTGCTGGAACAGAAGGCAAGAAAGTAATGATTGAGACAAAGAATTTCACCTACCAGGAACAGCGGGATGTATTTTGGACGCTTGTAGATAAAATCAATAATTTTGATGCTCAAATGGGTGAAGAGCGCAAATTCAAGAACAGGGAAGATGTTTTTCAAATGTTTGCAAAAGCCGCAATGACAGGCAATCTGCTCCCGCTCGGGCGCACGATTGAGAATATGTTTGGCAAGGGAACGCTGCGGAAAATTGGGGAACTGGATTCTGATATAAAGAAACAAAAAGAGTTTGTAGAAAATTTAGAAATCCTTCGCAATGATTAAAGATTGAATTGTAAAATACACCACATTTTGCTAGTCTTTATGATATGGTAAAAAATAATACGAAACAACACAGGCGTTTTATTGCGTATACGCCCGCGCTTGATGTTTCCACCTCCGGAAAATCCGAGGACGCATATCTTTTGTGGAAGGATAACCGTGCTGGATAAATATTATAAGTTAACAAATTTTATATGAACAGAATCGCGCATTTTGAGATTCATGCGGACGATCCGGAGCGGGCCGCAAAGTTTTACAAGGAAGTGTTCGGGTGGGACATCCAAAAATGGGAGGGGGGCAGTATGGAGTATTGGATGGTTATGACCGCACCCAAAGAGAGCGCCGAGCCGGGTATCAACGGCGGTCTTATGCGGCGTATGGGCGCTGCTCCCGCAGATGGGGCGCCAGTGAGCGCCTATGTTTGCACTGTGCAAGTGGAGAATATCGACGCAGTTATGGCGGCCATTGAGAATGCGGGTGGTAAGCTCGCGCTTCCTAAGTTTGCCATCCCCGGCATGGCATGGCAGGCGTACTACAAAGACACCGAAGGCAATATCTTCGGTATTCATCAGCCGGACACGCAGGCGAAATAGATTCCCGTCAAGTACCCAAATGGACTATCTTGCGGTATCTTATGTGTATGCCGTCAAAATACAATCCGCAAAAAATTGAAAAAAAGTGGCAAAAGGTGTGGGAGCAAAAAAAGCTCTACAAAACTTCCAACACGTCTCAAAAAAAGAAATACTACGCGCTGATTGAGTTTCCGTATCCCTCTGGGGATGGTTTGCATGTGGGGCATGTGCGAAGCTACACCGCTATGGACATAGTCGCGCGCAAACGCCGCATGCAAGGGCACAATGTGCTCTATCCCATAGGGTGGGACGCGTTTGGCCTCCCCACGGAAAACTACGCCATCAAAACCGGCAGTCACCCAAAGATTGTTACTAAGCGAAACACTGACACCTTTCGGCGGCAGTTAAAGTCGCTCGGATTTTCATTTGATTGGTCGCGCGAGATTAACACCACAGACCCCGATTATTACAAATGGACTCAGTGGATTTTTTTGAAATTCTTTGAAGCGGGGCTTGCGTACAAAGCCCGCACATTTATCAATTGGTGCACTAAATGCAAAATCGGCCTTGCAAATGAAGAGGTGGTCGCGGGACGGTGCGAGCGGTGCGGCGGCGAGGTGGTCAGGCGCGAGAAGGAACAATGGATGCTCAAGATCACTGCATACGCAGAGAAACTTTTGAAAGGGCTGCAAGATGTTGATTATATCCCTGAAGCGAAAATTCAACAGGAGAATTGGATAGGGAGATCAGAAGGAGCAACTATAAAATTCAAAGTTCAAAGTTCAAAGTTCAAAATTAATGAGGAAATTGAAATATTTACCACGCGCGCGGACACGCTTTTTGGCGCAACGTACCTGGCGCTTTCGCCGGAACACAAACTGATTGCAAAACGCAAAATGCAGATAGTAAATTGGAAAGAGGTTGAAAGTTATATAACCGCAACGAAAAAGAAAACGGATATCGAGCACACGGCCGAAGGAAAAGAAAAAACAGGTATGGAGTTGAAAGGCATCAAAGCGATTAATCCTGCGACCAAAGAGGAGATCCCTATCTGGGTTTCCGATTACGTGCTTGCGGGCTACGGCACAGGGGCAATCATGGCGGTGCCCGCTCACGACGAGCGTGATTTTGAATTTGCAAAAAAGTTTGGATTGCCTGTACGGGAAGTCATTCAACAACCAAATGTATCTGTACTCAATACGGCGTACGCTGGTGAAGGTGTCTTGGTCAATTCCAGCTCATTCACCGGCATGCAAAGCATTGAGGCAAAAAAAGCGATTGCAGAATTTGTTGGGGGCAAAATCACTATACAATATAAACTGCGCGACTGGATTTTTTCGCGCCAGCGGTATTGGGGAGAGCCGATACCATTAATTTTTTGTGAACGGTGCAAAAAATTAATAAAAAGTTCAAAGTTCAAAGTTCAAAGTTCAAAGTTTATAAAAGGTGAATTATTAAATCCAGGGTGGATTCCGATAAAAGAAAAAGATTTGCCTGTTGAGCTGCCTCATGTAAAATCGTATACACCGACCGATACCGGCGAGTCGCCGCTTGCGGGTATTGCGTCATGGGTGCGGGTGAAGTGTCCTCGCTGCGGCGGCGCGGCGCGGCGCGAAACAGACGTTATGCCAAACTGGGCAGGCAGTTCATGGTACTTCCTTGCATATCTGATGAGTAAAAAGGCTTTTAAGAATAAAACCTCAATTGGAAATTGGAAATTGGAAATTGGAAATTTTAGGCATTTTATGCCTGTTGATTGGTACAACGGCGGCATGGAACACACAGTTCTTCATCTTTTATACTCGCGGTTTTGGAATCAGTTTTTACATGATATCAAATTAGTTCCCACTGCCGAACCATACAAAAAACGCACGTCGCACGGGCTTATTTTGGGTGAGGGGGGTGACAAAATGTCCAAGTCAAGGGGTAATGTAGTAAACCCCGACATGCTGGTGCGCGAGTTCGGTGCCGATGCTTTGCGTATGTACGAAATGTTCATAGGCCCGTTCAACCAAGCAGCCGTGTGGGATCCGCGGGGTATTATCGGAACAAGGAGATTCCTTGAAAGAACATGGAATCTAATTTCCAATTTCCAAAAACCAAGTTCCAAACAAGATCTAATTTCCAAAAACAAATCTTCAAACCAAAAGCGCATAGAGCAGTTATTGCATCAGACTATAAAGAAAGTTTCGGAAGATATAGAGAATTTGCGCATAAACACAGCGGTGAGTTCTTTAATGATCTTACTAAACGAAATGGAAAAATCCGAAATCCGAAATCCGAAATTTGAAATGAGCTGCAAAAAAACGTTTTTGCGGTTACTTGCTCCGTTTGCGCCGCATATAGCCGAGGAACTGTGGCAGAAATCCGGCGGCAAAAAAAGTGTGCATCTTGAGCCGTGGCCCAAGTTTGACAAAACATTGATAACGGAAGATATAATCACTCTTGTTGTTCAAGTAAACGGGAAAATGCGCGCGACATTAAAAGCGTCGATCGGCATCTCGCAGAAGGAAGTCGAGCGGCTTGCATTTGCAGATGTGCGTGTTATAAAAGCGCTTGACGGAAAACATCCGGCGCGCGTGATTTATGTGCCCGGAAAGCTCATTAATTTTGTTCTATAGGAGGAAGACGTTGTGAAATTTATTGCATATCCGTACTGGAGCGCTCTTTTTTTATCGCATAGCATCATTCTTTTCTGTGTCTTGCTGTTTTTGTGGATTCCGGCTGTTTATTAGATCTGTCCCTTAATAAATTTCACTCTAAAATTTATTAAGGGACAGGTCTAATCATGCCAAGGACTCTCTACGGGTCCTTTTTTTGTCCAAAAGAATGCCCGCATGCGTTATAGTAAGTGTGTTATGTGTGACAAATATCATTCATTTGAGTAATCCTTCGCTTTGCTCAGGATGCTCAAAAGTTATAGTCGCTAACGTTCCTTATTTTTGGCATGTGCGGAATTATTTCATATATAGGAAAACAGGACGCATTACCCATTCTTCTGGATGGGTTATATCGGCTTGAGTACCGGGGGTATGACTCGGCTGGCATTGCGATTATTGATCATGACGGAAATGTATGTCATATGCGTACGGCAGGTCGCGTGGATGAATTGGCCAATTTGCTTGCGGCGCATCCGGTGCAAGGCTCTTTTGGCATTGCGCACACACGTTGGGCCACGCACGGCGCGCCGAGCGCCGCAAACGCGCATCCGCACGCCGATTGCAAAAATAACGTGTTTGTAGCGCATAACGGCATTGTGGAAAATCATGCCAAACTCCGCGCCGCGTTGGAACGCGAAGGGCATATATTTGCGTCTGAAACCGACAGCGAGGTTTTTGCGCATTTAATTGAGCGCGCGCTTGGGTTCTTAGGGAATGCGGGAACTTTGGAGGATGCCGTGTCGGAAGCATTGCGGCACGTGGAAGGCGCCTACGGGATTGCGGTAGTAAGCAAAAAACATCCGCAAAAACTGGTTGTAGCGCGAAGGAGCTCGCCGTTATTGCTGGGAATAGGAGACAATGAATTCTTTGCGGCGTCCGACAGTTCCGCTCTTTTGCGGCATACGCGCCGTATTATTTATTTGGATGATAATGAGCTTGGGGTTTTAACGCCCGATGGATACGAAGTGCGCAATATCCGGCACAAACCGGTACCGAAGCAGATAGAATTACTGACGGGATCCCCTGAAGATATGGAAAAAGGCGGATACGATCATTTTATGGAAAAGGAAATTCATGAAGCGCCGGATGTTCTTCGCAATGCCCTGCGCGGGCGCGTGCTTTACGAGGACGGAACGGCAAAATTGAGCGCGCTTGACGCGTCTGCCGATAAGCTTTCACGGATAAACCGGATTATTTTTTTATCGCAGGGCACGTCGTATTACGCGGGTCTCGCGGGGAAATATATGATGGAAGAACTTGCCGGTGTTCCGTCAGAGACGCTGTATGCATCCGAATTTCGTTATGCGCCTCCTCCATTGAATGAACAGACGCTTGTGGTGGCGATTTCTCAATCAGGGGAAACGGCAGATACCTTGGAGGCGGTTCGGGAAGCTCATCGGCATCATGTTCCTACGCTTGCCATTGTAAATGTGGTTGGATCATCCATTGCGCGCGAAGCAGGCATGGGTATTTATAACTACGCAGGGCCTGAAATTGGCGTTGCGTCCACAAAAGCGTTTATTTCGCAATTGGCTGTTCTCTCTCTTGCGGCGGTTTGGTTTGGCCGCCAGCGAAATTTGTCGGTATTGCGCGGAAGGGAAATTTTGCAAGAACTCCGGCAACTCCCGCATAAAGCAGAAAAAATACTTTCCAACGCCGCGCGCATTCGTGCACTCGCCGATGAGTATGCTTTGTATGAGAATTTTTTCTTTTTGGGAAGAAAGTATAACTGGCCCGTTGCATTGGAAGGCGCTTTGAAATTAAAAGAAATATCATACACGCACGCGGAGGGATACGCGTCGGGCGAGATGAAGCACGGTCCTATCGCGCTTGTTACGTCTGCTTTTCCTTCCGTGGTGGTTGCTCCTTCTGACAGTGTATATGAAAAATCCGTTTCAAACATTCATGAATTAAAAGCGCGCGGCGGCAAAGTTATCGCGGTGGCCACGGAAGGAAACACGGAAATTGTAAAAATTGCGGATCATGTCATGCATATTCCCCGAACTCAAGAAATTCTTTCTCCGATTCTTACGGTGATTCCTCTGCAGTTGTTTGCCTACTTTATTGCAAAAAAGCGCGGGTGTGATATTGACAAACCGCGCAATTTGGCTAAAAGTGTAACTGTTGAATAAAAAGAAAAAAATTGTTGTTATGGGCGGGGGAACGGGAACGTTTACCGTTTTGTCGGGACTGAAAAAATATCCGGTTGATCTTACGGCGATTGTTTCCATGGCGGATGACGGCGGGTCTACCGGCATATTGCGCGAAGAGTTCGGCATGCTTCCGGCGGGAGATATCAGACGGGCGCTGGTTGCTCTTTCGTCATATCCGGAAAAGTTTTTAACTGATTTATTTACCTATCGTTTCCGAGAGGGAGAAGTGGACGGGCATAATTTTGGCAATTTGATTTTGGCGGCGCTTGAGCGTGTAACGGGCAGTTTTGAGGATGCTGTGGCGGCCGCATCCCGTCTCCTTGATGTGCGAGGCGCCGTATTGCCGGTAACATTTTCAAATGTGCGTTTGTACGCCCAGCTCGAAAATGGAGAAATTATAAAAGGGGAAACAAACATAGATATACCAAAGCATGACGGCCGGCTTCGCATTGTACGCGTATGGCTCCAACCAAAAGGCCGCGCGAACCCCAAGGCGGTGAAAGCCATCAGGGACGCAGATATGATTGTGATAGGCCCCGGTGATCTTTTTACCAGCATTATTCCAAATGTTTTAGTAAGCGGCATACGAAAGGCTCTTCGGAAAAGTTCGGCAAAGAAAGTGTATGTTATGAACCTCATGACCAAACACGGCGAGACAAACGGTTTTACCGGCGCTGATTTTTTGGCTATGCTTGATGCGTATGCGGGCGCGCGCATGTTTGATTATGTTCTTATCAACACCATGTGTCCTCCCGAACATATTCTCCGGCGTTATAAAAAGGAGCGCGCTGAATGGATATCATACAAAGGTGTGCCGCAACGTAACCAAGAAAGGCCGCGTTTTATAACCGCAGCGCTTTTGCGGCGCGGCAATTACGTCCGTCATGATTCCGCGAAGCTTGCAAAATCCATTATGAAAATTATACAAGCATGAATTCCCATGAATGTTATTTTTGATGCATGGGCTGGCATTTGAGCTGTTTTTCAAGATATTATGGTTACACAAGTCTTATTCAATTACACGCATTTTTAATATGAAGGCAGTAATCATTGCGGCAGGCGAAGGTACGCGCATGCGGCCGCTTACGTATACAACACCAAAACAGCTCCTTCGCGTTTGCGGCAAAACACTTCTTGAATATGTGCTGGAAGCTTTGCCGGCCGCGGTTTCTGAAATAGTTATAATCGTGGGTTATAAAGGGAGCGATATTCAAAAATTTCTTGGGGATGAATGGCGGGGAAAATCAGTAACGTACATCTGGCAGGAACGGCCGCAAGGCACTGCGCACGCAGTGTCTTTAGCAAAAGATTTTTTGCAAGGCGAAACATTGTTTTTGGCAGGGTATGCGGACGATATTCACGGCGCTGAAGGTGTTGGCGCGCTTGTGGCGCAGGGGAGGCCTTGTTTTATGGTTGCCGAAGTTGCTGATCCGCGAAAATTCGGCGTGATTGTAACCAACACGGCGGGAAAAATTGTGAGTTTTGAAGAAAAACCGGAGCAGCCGAAATCAAACTTGGTTTCAAGCGGATTTTTTGTGCTGCCGATAGAAATTTTTGATTATCCTGTGCCGCCGCGCGAAAATGGCGAAGAATACATTCCCGACCGCGTGGTAAAAATGATGCAGGATGGCTATGAATTTTACACGGAGCGATCCACTCAATGGATTCCTATCGGTTACCCGCAAGATTTGGAGGAAGCGGAAAAGATTTTATGTCCAAAAAAATAGGACAGCGCTGATTGCTGTCCTTGCTTGCTGTCTTTTTATCGGCGAATCCATTTGCCGTCGATATTTTTGAATCAACCACCCTGCGGCTTGCCGCAGGGTGGTTGATTTCCTTTCGTTTTATATATTTTTAGTATTGGTATCATATCCGATAGGTATTATCAAGTGTTATGCTATCTGCTATTGTATCCTCATGCGCATCATTCCTCTTGGCACGGATCATGGAGTGGGGGCAACGCTGGAAGCGGTGCGATGTTTAAAGTTGGGCGAGGTGGTGGTGATACCCACAGACACGACATACGCTCTTGCGGCAGATGCCCTGAATGAAAAAGCCGTTAAAAAAGTTTTTTCCATAAAAATGAGAGGAGCTGACCAGGCGCTCCCCGTGCTGGTGTCTGATTTTGATATGCTTGATAAAGTGGCGGCGGCAAGCAAAGAATTAAAAGAATACATACAGCAATGCGGATCTATAACTGCCGTGCTTCCCGCGCGCGGGTGGGTTCCGCTTTTGCTTCGCGGCGGGAAGCTCTCGATTGGCGTGCGGATACCAAGCCATCCGTTTGTGGAACGGCTTATAAAAGCATTCGGCGGGCCGATAACCGGCACCAGCGCGAATGTTTCCGGCAGAGGCCCGTATCACAAAATTCAAGATGTCATAGATGAGTTTGAGGGCGGCGTTGAGCCCGACGTGGTCATAGACGCGGGAACGTTGCCGCAAAACTCGGTTTCTGCCGTAATTGATTTTACTAAAAAGCCGCCTATGATTTTGCGTACGGGCGTTTTACCGAAGAATGTATTGATGGAGTTGTTGGGGAGTCAAAATAAGGTGTAGTATAACAGAATAGTTATGAAAAAAGACACCCAAATTCAAGATCTTATCAAAAAAGAAGAAAAGCGGCAAAAAAGCGTAATTAATTTAATTGCCTCCGAGAATTATGTTTCTCAGGCGGTGCTTCGGGCGCTTGGTTCGGTGTTTACAAATAAGTATGCCGAGGGGTATCCGGGGAAGCGATACTATGGCGGAAACTTGGTAGTTGACGAAGTGGAAAATCTCGCGCGGGAGCGGGCGTTGAAACTGTTTAAACTCTCACCGAAAAAATGGGCGGTGAATGTCCAGCCGTATTCCGGCTCGCCTGCAAACATTGCCGTATATTTGGCGCTCGTGCCGATCGGCGGGAAAATAATGGGCATGCGGCTTGATATGGGCGGGCACCTAACGCATGGGCATAAAGTGAGCGCGTCGGGAAAAATATGGCGGCAGATTCCGTATGGCGTGAACAAAAAAACAGAACAACTGGATTATGACGAACTTGAAGAGATAGCAAAAAAAGAAAAACCCAAGCTTATCGTGGCGGGTTTTACCGCCTATCCCCGGCGCATTGATTGGAAGGCATTCCGGCTGGTAGCTGATGTGTGCGGAGCCGCATTGATGGCAGACATGTCGCATATTGCAGGACTCGTGGCGGGCGGGGCGCATCCATCGCCGTTTCCGTATGCGGATATAGTAACCACAACAGTTCATAAAACATTGAGAGGTCCGCGATCCGCTATGATATTCTCCCGAACAGACAGGCTTCATGCTTCAGGTTTCAAGTTTCATGAATTGATAGACAAAGCAGTATTCCCCGGGTTGCAAGGCGGGCCGCATGTGAATCAGATTGCGGGAATCGCCGCCGCGCTGTACGAAGCCAGTCAGCCGGAATTTAAAAAATACGCGGCGCAAATTGTAAAAAACGCGCGCGTGTTGGCGGAAGAACTTGCGAAAAAAGGGTGGCGGATTGTCTCGGGCGGCACCGATAATCATTTGTTATTGGTGGACACATGGCAAAAAGGGGTGAGCGGTAAGGATGCCAGTACGCTGTTAGAGAAAGCAGGCATTATTGTGAACATGAATGCGATTCCGTTTGACGAGCGTAAGCCAATGGATCCGTCCGGTATCCGCATCGGAACGGCGGCCGTAACCACGCAAGGCATGAAGGAAAAGGATATGAAGCGCATTGCGGCGCGCATTCACTCCGTTTTAGATGCAGCCGGCTCGTTAAAAACAGAGGAGAAAAAAGCATGATAGCGGATTGTAAAAAGATTTCGGACGACGTGCGCGCGTTGATTCAGACAACAGTTGCGGCGTCTCGTAAAAAAATTCGATTAGCCATTATAAGAGCGTCTCACAACGATCCGATAAAAGACGCCGAGACGGAAGCGTTTTTGAAGCAAAAGCGCGCATGCGGAAAAGCGGTTGGCATTGAGGTAAGGGAATATGATATAACTGAATTTTTGACTTCTCAAAATATGCTGGAAAAGCGCATTTCTACGATTGCGCGTATCAAAGAAAATACCGCTGTTATTGTACAGCTTCCGTTGCCTCCTCTTACGCGGCCTGATAGAGAAAGAATAACAATAAATCCCGTTAGAAATTTCCATGAAGTATTTGAATCCTCGCGAAAATCGCCCAAGGCGGTAACCCACGCCGCAGAGCAACGGAGTATTATTTCTAACGGGATAAATACACAGGCGGCGCTCAATACCATTCCGCCCAAAAAAGACGCGGATGTTTTACATGCGGAGTCATTTGGCAGATACGAAGCGGGAAGCGAAACCGCTCTTGTTCCTCCGGTTATTGGCGCATTAGAAGAGATTTTGAGGCGAGAAGCGCCGGATGTGCTGGAAAATTTGGGTACAAAAATTGTGGTGGCGGTTGGTCAAGGGCTTGTTATCGGAAGGCAGGTAAATCGGTGGGCTGTTCGAAATGGCGTACGTGAACTGCATAGCCTGCGGGAAGGAAGCGATGTCGCGCACTATACAAAGCAGGCTGATATTATTGTTTCAGGTGTTGGAAAATCAGGACTTATTACGGCAGACATGGTAAAAGAAGGCGCCGTTATTTTTGATTTCGGGTTTTCCAAGCAAGACGGTATTGTTCGCGGAGATGCGGATTCTTCGGTTGCCGATAAAGCGCGACTGCTCACGCCGGCGCCGGGCGGCATGGGTCCGCTTTCTGTAACTATGCTGTTTTGGAACACAGCATGTATTGCGGGAGTGAGATTTGCGTAATCCACATGTTTCTTTGTTTTTTGTGCAATGAGGTGCTATTATTTATGTATGAATATATTACACACGCGAAATACATCTTTTGTTTTAATAGGACTGCTTCTTATTGGCTCTCTCGGCGTCTTTTTTGTAACCTCTGCCGCTACCGATTGCGGCAATTTCAAATCAGGCACACCGCCTCCGACGGGATACGGCGCCGCATACAATGTGTTCTCCCCTTCGCAAATTCTTGTAAAAGCTTTGTGTGATACAAATTCGGTTACCATTGAGGCAGGCGCAGGCGGTTCAAGTCAGGCGGTATATGAAAGAGGGTACCATTATCGCAATGGATCATGGCAGGAAATTACGTTGACCGGCTCCAAACGCCTCGGTACATCGGGTCCATGGTATGAAGGCTTTGCCGAAGTAAGTATTCCCGTAAGCCAACTCGTTGATGGCACCAATTACGTGGTTGCCTATACCTGCACTGCTCAAAGCGGCCAATGGAAATGCGGCTGTTCCGATGCGATTTGTGCGCAAGGTAAGTGGCAGATGCAGATGTTTAATGGTAAGCCAGGTCCGGGACCGGGTACCATTATTCCTTCTCTCACCATCAACGAAGTGAAAGAAACATGGGCACCTGCGGAGAATACAAATGTTCCTGCTGGCGCTACAATCATAGGGGTAGTAAACATAGGATCA
>SBBS01000043.1 GCA_005239605.1 bacterium
CTTAATAAATTTTAGAGTGAAATTTCAGAAATATGAGATGGGGCGCCGGTGAAAATTTTGAAGCGCTAGCAGGGCTAACGCAAGAAATTTTCACCAAGCACCGGCCGGATTTCGGGAATTTTTAGCCGAAAATTTATTAAGGGACAGGTCTAATATATCAAGACCGGGCTTTAGTTTTTCTAAATTTTCGTCTGTCTTCTTCCTGATTTGATCTCCCTCTTCTTTTTGCAGCTCGTGTAATTTTTGCCGGAGTTGTTGCTCACGTTCAGGATTTTTTCCTTGAATTTTTTCTATCTGGCGATATATGTCGTTTATTTCTCTGTCTATAACAGCAAAATCTCTCATGGATACCTCCTTGCTATATTTGCTGTCTGCGCTATCATAGAAATAGCAGTATTACAAACTAATAAATATATACAATTTATGAATTATATGGGACTTCCAACTATTTTATTGATTGTCGTCGGTGTTATTGTTTTATGGCTTATTGTTGCTTACAACGGTCTTGTGCGCTTGCGGTACCGTGTCAAAGAGGCGTGGTCGGATATTGAAGTGCAATTAAAACGCCGATATGATCTGATTCCGAACTTGGTGGAGACCGTAAAAGGGTATGCGGCACATGAGTCGCAAGCGTTCGAAAATGTCACCAAAGCGCGCGCGGCGGCTATGGGGGCGCAAACTCCGCAGCAGCATGCCGCTACGGAAAATATGCTCACGGGCGCGTTGAAGAGTTTATTCGCGGTTGCCGAGGCCTATCCGGACTTAAAAGCAAACACCAATTTCCTTGAGCTTCAGCGTGAGCTTTCCGACACCGAAAATAAAATCCAAGCCGCGCGCCGGTTTTACAATGGCAACGTAAAAGACATGAACACCCGTGTAGAGCAGTTTCCCACGAATGTAATTGCGGGCGCGTTTGGCTTTAGTAAAGAAGAATTCTTCGATTTGGATGAGGCGCCGGGGCAGAGGGAGGTAGTGAAGGTGCAGTTTTAACTTTATGAATAATAAAAGTTCGATATGGCAATTTTTATTGCCTCAAACTATTATAGCTCTTATAGCGATATTGTTTGTATTAGAAGCTTTTTGGAGCTCTTTGGCGGTTGGAGACAAATTTGTTTCCAGAGATGTTAATTTTCCACTAACTATTTTATTACAGCAAGCAGTACTTACCGTTTTATTATTAGTTCTGTATCGTAGATTGTTGGTACTTAAAAGTGAAAATAAATCAAAAACATATCTCATTCTTTACTCTTTTATTTTCTCTTTATTACTTGTTTTACTGAGTTTTGGAGTATTCATGTTTTCACTCTCTTATGTGCCGTTTCCACCTACTTATGAACTTGGGGGGTTATTTACTTTATTATCCCGTTTATGATTAGCATTATCGAGTTTGTTTGGAGTTTTGCGATCGGTATTTATATTTCTCGATAATTGTTGAGCTATAAATTATAAATTTTCCAATGCCAACTCTCTGGACACAACGTGATTCCAACATCAGAAAAACATGGTTGCTGATGACCGTGTTTTTCATCGTGGTGATGACTATCGGTTGGGTGTTTTCACAAGCTTACGGAGATCCGTCTATTCTTGTGATCGCGGTGTTGTTTAGTGTCATTATGAGCTTTGGGTCGTATTGGTGGTCCGATAAAATTGTTATTGCTACCACAGGTGCGCGGCCATTGCCCGAAGAAGCAGGGCGGGATGTGCGCAATATTATTGAAAATCTTTGCATTACGGCAGGTCTTCCAAAACCGAAAATTTATATTGTTGATTCGCCCCAGCCAAATGCATTTGCCACGGGCAGGGATGCGGAGCATGCAGTGGTGGCGGTTACAACTGGTATCCTAAAAATCATGAATCGCACCGAACTGGAAGGCGTGCTCGCGCATGAGATAAGTCACATCGGCAACCGCGATATGCTTATTTCAACCGTAGTCGTTGTGCTTGTGGGGTTCATACAACTTTTGTCGGATATGTTTTTGCGCTCAATGTGGTGGGGGAGAATGGGCGGAGATAGAGACAATAATTCTTCGCATGCTATTTTTCTTCTTATAGGAATCATACTTGCTATATTAGCTCCTATAGCAGGCTTGCTTATGCAGTTAGCCGTATCCCGCAGGCGCGAGTACTTGGCAGATACATCGGGCGCTCTTTTGACGCGCTACCCCGAGGGGTTGGCATCAGCCCTTGAAAAACTCGCGCAAGATCACACGCCAATGCGGCAGGCAAATCATGCCACAGCGCATCTATGGCTTGATGATCCTTATCAAGGAAAAGAAAAAAAGACCTCGTTTATTACGCGTATTTTTATGACTCACCCACCCATTGAAGATAGAATTAGGAGATTGCGCGACATCAAAATATAATATAAAAGGCGCAAGGATACAATACAGTGCGGAGTAAAGATCTAAGAATGAATAACAGATTCATAAATTACAAATTTATCGTACGACCGCGCAGTAAATTTGTAATTTATATCTTCGGATAATTATCATGTATATATCCAGAAAAACATATACGGTAAGCAGGGCGGTTTTGACAGCGATGGAACTGGTTGGTGTTCTTAGTGTTGCAGTACTTGCTCCAAATGCATTACAAATTTTTAAGATGTTTGGCCGGAGTGGAAAAGAAAAGAAACAAAGAAATTCTATCCGTCTTCTCTATGATATAAACAGCACTATTATCCGTCTAGCCAAAGAAAAATGTGTCAAGGTAGAGTATCGGGAAGATGGCACATATGTGTCTCTTACGAGAAAAGGCAAGGAGCGTCTCTTGCAATATGAATATGGTGCGCATAGAGAGAATAAAGATAGTTGGGATGGAAGATGGCGGCTGGTTGTTTTTGATGTTTCAGAGCGAAAACGGAAAATACGTGATAAACTTCGCCGTTCCCTTGTATCTTATGGTTTTATGCGTATGCAAAATAGTGTGTGGATATATCCATATGATTGCGAAGATTTTATAAGCATCATCAAAACAGACAAGAAATTATGGGGTGACGTTCTTTATGTGGTTGCTGATCGTGTTGAGGGGGTAGACCAATACAAACGCGTATTTGGACTTACATAGAAATAGGGGTAATATGGAAATTAAAAGAGGTGGAAATACGGAATTACAAATTTTCCGCGCGGTCGTACGGTAAATTTGTAATTTGATTTTTATTATTTAGGTGCTATATATAGATGGTATTGATCGTAAAAATAACGAATTGGAGGGGTCGCATAGCGGCCTAGTGCGCACGCTTGGAAAGCGTGTATGCCTTCACTGGCATCGAGGGTTCGAATCCCTCCCCCTCCGCCCGGTGGGACGAACCGAGGCAAACACCTCGGTTTTGTCTTTATTTGCAAGGAATTTTTCAGGTTCGAACCTTGCAAAAATGACAGGCGTACGCAGCAGAGATTTTTCAAGAATCAAGAACGGATTTTTTGCTTCAATACAGAGTTTTTTGTCCCTCAAAGTTAAGTTCGATCAAATTGCGAAAAGAATCTCCTTTTTGACCTTAAGATTCCCTTTGCTTTGAATAACGAAATACATTTCCATCCCTACGCCAAATAGCCGCTCACCCGAGCAGTTGTTGTTTGAACACACAGTAAGACAAGAAAAACGAGATGGGAATGTTTTCTATTTTACCGACAGGAGAAATGAGATGCCGGTCATAGCTGCCGTTAAATTGAAGATGTTCGCCCAAATCAATGCGGAGTTTTTTCATCTCGGCGCGCACCAATAACTGCACCGTGCTTTTAATGGCCTGCTTTAAATTATTGCCGAACGAGTCCAGCAGGTATTGACTCAATTCTTTTTCGCTGTTCAACACAGCATGTTTTGATGTATGATTATTCATACAAGATGTGTGATATTTTAGTTGATAAACGCAGCTGCATTATATCGCATATGATAAAGTATAAATATAGTGTGTATGCCAAAAACGAAAAACGCGGTTAAAATGGATATATTACAAGCCCATTAATAACCACGCTTCTCGTATGAAA
>SBBS01000037.1 GCA_005239605.1 bacterium
AACCTTTTGGATTCGGGAATTTTTGGCGGGAATGCGTTTGTGTCGCGCCTGCGGCGCGACCCCATTTCGGCTTCCAATTCCGATTTTCAATTTTGGCGGAGGCGGGAGGATTCGAACCTCCGAGGGGCTTTTGGCCCCTAGCACATTAGCAGTGTGCTGCTTTCAGCCGCTCAGCCACGCCTCCTTTTAGTATGAGCTCACAAAGTTGAGTATGGACAAATTTTCTGCAATTCCAGTATAACCGAAGTGTGCATGTGCAAATGCGCAAAGACAGTCTTTGCGCATTTTGCGACGAAACAATGATGGCATGTTTGCCATTTCGTAATTCAAAGTCATGGTAGCATTTTAGACCTACAAATTCCAGATTTTCATACATTAGACCTGTCCCTTAATAAATTTTAGAGTGAAATTTCAGAAATATGAGATGGGGCGCCGGTGAAAATTTTGAAGCGCGAGCAGGGCTCACGCAAGAAATTTTCACCAAGCGCCGGCCAGATTTCGGGAATTTTTAGCCGAAAATTTATTAAGGGACAGGTCTATTATCCTTTTGCAATTACCAATCCCCACACATGGGCCGCGCCGGCTTCCTTTAGCGCGCGGGCGGCATCATTCAGTGTGCTTGCGGTGGTGGCTATGTCATCTACCAGAATAATCGTTTTATTTTTTATTTCGCTTGCTCGCATTTGATTCATCGCAAAAGCGCCCGCAACATTGGCAGCGCGTTTTTCCCGGCCGCCCGCTTGTGCTTGCGGGTCGGTGTGTTTTACGCGTGTAAGCGCGCCGGCGGAGAGAAGCGGGAGGGAAAATTCTTTTGCTATGCGCATAGCCAGCAATTCCGATTGATTAAAACCGCGCAATCTTTGTTTTCGCGGGTGCAGGGGAATAGCAAGGAGCGCGGCATTGGCGGGAATGCGCGCGTTATGCGCTTGCGCGCGTTTTTTCACAGATGCTACCATAGAATCAGCGAGGGCCTCGGCGAGCGCTTGGTTGCTGTTGTACTTGAATTGCGTAATCGCGTTTCGTATGTGTTTGTTCTCATAGGCGGCTGCCCACCACACGCGGGTAAGATAAGGCGCATGCGGCCGGCAGTTATCACAAATGGAACCCGAAGGTTTGCGGGCGCTGCAAACAAAACAAGCAGGTTCGGACAAAGGAATTTCCGATTTGCATGAAACGCAGAAAACTTCTCCCAACACGCCGCACGATACGCAGGAAGTCGGGAACAAAAGATCAAGCGCTGTTTGTTTCCAAGAAGCAATGTTCACATGTGGATAATTATTTTATGTTTTGTTCAAACGCGGTGATATAATAGCATGGATATACATTTCTTTAAAACATTTCAGTCGCCGCAATTTTCTTTTTTTGGAAAGGAAAAGAGCGTGATCGGAATAGACATGGGAGCGTCATCGGTAAAACTGGTGCAGGTGCGTTTGGCTGAAGAACGGGCAACGCTTGAAACATACGGCGAACTTGCGACAGGGCCGTATGCGGGAAAGAGCGTAGGACAGAGCGTGCGCCTTTCAAGCGAAAAAACAACCGAGGCGCTGGTTGATTTAATCCGTGAAACCGGAGCTACCGCGAAAGACGCGGTGGTGGCAATGCCGCTGCGCCATAGTTTTGTCACAACCGTGGAAATTCCGCGCATTTCGAATGAAGATATTAAAAACATTATGCAGTATGAAGCGCGGCGATATATACCCATTCCCCTATCGGAAGTCGTTATGGATTGGTGGGAGGTGCCTGATTTTGGCTTGGATGAAGAAGGAACAGTCGCTTCACCCGCAAAAACTTCCACGCAGGTTATATTGGCGGCGGTTCCAAAAGATATTCTGGAAAAATACAAGCACATAGTTGCCGGCGCGTTTCTTGCGGTTGCATCGTTTGAGATTGAAGTGTTCAGCTCTATCCGTTCCATATTGGGTCGGGAGCGCGCGGGAGTTTTGATGGTTGATTTTGGAGCGACTTCCACGAAGATTGCCTTGCTTGATCAGGGCATCATTCGGGCAAATCACAGCATTGAGAAAGGTTTGCAGGATATAACGGTTGCGCTTTCCGAATCGCTTGGCATTGGGTTTGAGCGCGCGGAACTTTTGAAACGCGAAGTGGGTTTGTCAAATCGCGCGGAACATCAAGAAATCATGAAAGTGATAAATCCGCTCATTGATTTTTTACTTATTGAGATTGAGCGCTTTGTGGTTGGGTATACGCGCAAGCATAAAGGAACCGTTTCAAAGATACTCATTACGGGAGGAGGAGCGCTGATGCGGGGGCTTTCCGATTACATGGTAAAGAAGTTCGGCGTTGAAGTATTGATAGGAAGCCCTTTTATGCGGCTTGAGTATCCGGCGTTTTTTCAACCGGTATTAAAAGAAACAGGTCCGTCGTTTTCGGTGGCGGTAGGGCTTGCGTTGCGAGGACTGAAGTAAACGCAAAATTCAAAGTTCAAAACGCAAAGTATTGGTATCGCGCGTTGCGCGATTATCAATAGTCGCGAAGCGACACCAAAATTTTGAACTTTGAACTTTGAATTTACTATGTCAGAACCGTCTCTTATTGCAAAACCAAGAATGGAATATGCGCATCCTCCGCGCCAAGGCGGGCGGGGGTTGGGTGTTCTTGTGGTTATCGCGTTCTTGTTTGTGGTTGTGGTGGGGGGCGTGTACGGAGGCATTTATTATTATCGGCAAAATCTGGAAAAGTCTCTTGACGGGCTTACGAGCGAACTTTCTCAGCTGGAAAAAGATCTTGACGTAAATCTTATTCAAGAAATGGCGCGCGTTGACAGAGGGCTTCGCACAGCCCGCGCGCTTCTGACGGCGCATATTCATTCGTCAAAACTTTTTTCATTGCTGGAGGAGCACACGCTTGCCGATGTGTATTACACAACATTTTCCTATGCGTACGGAGGAGGCGTTTCGCTGGGCGGCCGGGCAAGTGATTTTCTGGCGCTTCATCGGCAGTTGGGAGAATTTCGATCTTTTCCGGCCATTACGCGGGTTGCACTGGAGAATATTGCTCTTGTAAAAGACGAAAAAAGTTCCGGAATTGATTTTACTATAAACATAACCCTTGATGAGAACGTGTTTCGTTTTCGCTAAAATAAAGAAATCATGTTTTATGTCATTATCAGTTTAGCGCTTGCGGGAGGAGGGGTTTTTTTGCTGCGCTCGTATGTACAGCCGGAGTTGGCAAAAGTTCAGCAGGTGCGCGCGGAGCAGGCGGAAGTGCGGGACGCCATTGATAACGCGCGCAAAGTTATTCGTCTGCGAGACGAACTTTTGAGCCGGTACAACAGCATTGATCCGTCGGCCATTGATAAAATTCGCAAGTTTTTGCCTGCGGACTCGGCTTTAAGCAGACTTTTTATAGATGTAGACGCCATGGCGGCGCAATCGGGCATTCGTATTTCTGCTATTTCTTTTTCCGAAAACCAGCAGCCTCCGGCATATCTTCCTGAAGTGGGAAGCGCCCTTGCCATTACATTGAATGTGGAGGGATCGTATGAACAATTTCAATTGTTTCTCGGGTTGCTTGAAAAGAACATACGGCTGATAGATGTGGTGGATATCAAGCTCGGACAAATTTCTAAAGACGGAGAATTCGGGTTTACGCTTGTGTTGCGGGCTTATTATCAGGAACGCACTATATTATGATAGGACTTCCGCGTTCGGCACATTCCCGTGTTGCGGCCTCTGTTCCGCGACGCTGTATGATACATACAGCTTGCTCCGGTACTCGGCCGCGCCTTGAACTGTGCTCAAACTCGAAAGTCCCACCTATATAATCTATATGATAGAATCCATTAAAAAAAATATCGTGTTTGTGGTCGGCCTTCTTGTGATAGGAGGATTGGGATTGTTTTGGTTTTTACGCGATACGGGCCAAGAAGATACATCATCACTGCCGGGTGTTGCAGAACAGTCAAGCAAATATGCGGCGGTGCGCGCCGAGATTTTGGGCAGTATTGCAACGCTTCAAGCGATACATCTTGATATAACGGTGTTGGACGCTCCAGAATTTCAGGCTCTTACTGAAGCGCCGCAGCCGCCGGAGGTTCCTTTTGTGCCGAAAAAACGAAACCCGTTTGTGCCATAGAGCATGAATTTAGAATCTGTAAACTTTTATTTTTAATGCTTCATGTTTCAAGTTTCATGATATATGGCTCATAGAACCCTATTAGACATACTTGTTTCCGGCAATGCGCTTGAACAAGAATTGGCGGATCAAATTTCGGAAAAATCTCGAGGCGATCCGCAGCATACCGAGGAATTATTGGTGGATGCCCATGTTTCGGAGCAAGACATTTTGAATGCGAAAAGCGCTTTGTATGGAGTGCCTTTTTATCGTTTGGAGGGCCGCAAGCTTACGTTTGAAATTCTCAAACACATATCGGAAGATTCCGCGAGCCATTATCAAATAATTCCGGTGGACATTTCGGACGGGTTGTTGAGCGTGGGCATGGTTCAGCCCGATGACATAGAAGCTCGCGAAGCGCTGAAATTTATTGCTTCCAGCGTCAATCTTCCTTACAAGGTGTATGTGATATCGCAATCTGATTTTAAGGAAGTCATGGAGCAGTATAAGGGAATCGGCGGCGAGGTGGAGCGCGCGGTTGGCGAATTTGAGCAAGAGTTGGAAGAAAAATATGCGGGCATAACTGGCTTGGAAAGCGAAGACACGGAACGGAAAGAAGCGCTTTTGGAAGATACGCCCGTTACAAAGCTGGTCGCGGTGATCTTGCGGCATGCCATAGAAGGGCGCGCGTCCGATGTTCACATAGAACCGGGCCGCGCGCAATTGCGCGTGCGGTTTCGGCTTGACGGCACGCTCTACACCAGTTTGCTTTTGCCTATGAGCGTTCATGAAGCGGTGATTGCGCGGGTTAAAATTCTTACGCGCTTAAAACTTGATGAAAAACGAAAACCGCAAGACGGAAGGTTTTCCACGGTAATAAATAAAAACAACGTGGACTTTCGCGTTTCAACATTTCCCACGTATTTTGGCGAGAAAGTCGCGATTCGCATTCTTGATACCGCCACAGGGGTAAAGTCTATGAAGAATTTGGGTTTGGCGGGGCGAAATCTTGAATTGATTCAAAGTACCATCAAACGGCCGTACGGCATGATTTTGCTTACCGGCCCTACGGGTTCGGGAAAATCAACAACATTATATGCAATGTTGCAGGTGTTGAATCAGGAAGGGACAAATATTATCAGTTTGGAAGACCCGGTGGAGTACAACATTGAAGGAGTGAATCAATCGCAGGTTCGTCCGGAAATTAGCTATACGTTTGCCACCGGCCTCCGGAGCGTTTTGCGGCAGGACCCCGATATTATCATGGTGGGCGAAATCCGCGACAAAGAAACGGCCCAGCTTGCCGTGCATGCCGCGCTTACCGGCCATTTGGTGCTTTCCACTCTGCACACCAATAATGCCATCGGCGTTATTCCGCGGCTTATAGACATGGGCGTTGATCCATTTTTAATACCTTCCACACTGATTCTTGCTATCGGCCAGCGGCTTGTGCGGACTCTTTGCGATGAATCCAAAAAACTTATTCCGGTGGAAGGAAGAATAAAAGAAGCGCTGAATCAGGAAATTTCTGCCATGCCGGCTGACATAAAAAAAGCGATAACAATGCCGAAACATATTTATCAGGCGTTGTCATCCGCCGCATGCCCGAAAGGCACGCGCGGCCGGACAGGCGTGTTTGAAGTGCTTGCCATGACGCCGGAGCTGGAGCATCTTATATTGGAAAAACAGCCCTCCGAGGCGGATATTACGGAAGAAGCGCGCCGTCAAGGCATGCTTACCATGCGGCAAGATGGTATGCTAAAAGTGCTTGCGGGAACCGTTGGCATGGAAGAGCTTTCGGGGGTGGTGATGTAATTCTTTTACTTGCTTGTTGACGCTTCGTAAATACGATACGATAAAAGTATGAGTAATACAAATACAAAAAAACATACGGTGCTTATTGTAGATGACGACGAGTTTTTGCTTGATATGTACGCGATCAAATTTAAGGAAGAGGGGTTTGTGGTGGAAATTGCGCAATCAGGCGGGGAAGCTCTTGAGAAGATAGACGATGTTAAGCCGGATATCGTTCTCCTTGATATTGTGCTTCCGGAAATGGACGGGTTTTCCGTGCTTCAAAAAATGCGGCGCGATAAAAAATCGGGCGCGCCTCTTGTTGTTATGCTTACGAATCTAAGCCAAAAAGACGACACGGAGCGCGGCCTGCGTTTGGGCGCGGACGATTATGTGGTAAAAGCTCACTACACGCCAAGCGAAGTTGTGGAAAAAGTGCGAAAGTTATTGGCCAAGCGAAAATAATTCCCTGCATGGAGTATGTTCAACAATTGGAGGAGTTGGTATTGAGCGTGGCGCGTGATGACGCGTCTGATTTGCATCTTGCCGTGGGGCGGCATCCCACTCTTCGGATCGCGGGCCAGCTGGTTCCGCTTGTGGAAAAGCCCGTGCTTACACCGGACGTTACCGCGGGACTTGTCAAAGCGATGCTGGAAGTTCATGAGCAAAAACAATTGGATGCCGAGCATGAAATTGATTTTTCTTTTTCATATAAAGACAAACTGCGCTTCCGCGGCAACGCGTTTTATCAGCGCGGCTATGTGGGATGCGCCTTGCGGCTTATTCCCTATACTATTCGCACGCTGGAAGAACTTGGGTTGCCGGATATTCTTGCCGATTTTGTGCGCAAAGAACAGGGGTTCTTTTTGGTGGTGGGTCCTACGGGACACGGAAAATCAACCACGCTTGCCGCCATGGTGGACATGATAAACCATGAGCGCGCCGAACATATTGTAACCATTGAAGACCCGGTAGAATATTTATTCACGCAAGACCGGTCTATTGTGGATCAGCGGGAGGTGCGGTCGGATACGAATGGCTTTCATCAGGCGCTTCGTTCCGCCTTTCGGCAGGATATCAACGTGGCAATGATAGGAGAAATGCGCGATCCGGAGACGATATCCGCGGCGGTAACCGCGGCCGAAACCGGCCATCTCATTTTTTCATCCCTCCACACAAACAGCGCTTCGCAAACAATTGACCGTATTATTGACAGTTTTCCGGCAGCTCAACAGCCGCAAATCCGTTCGCAGTTGTCGGTAACACTGCTTGGCGTGTTTTCCCAGCGGTTATTGCCGCGCGTATCAGGCGGGTTGATTCCGGCATATGAGCTTATGATCGCGAATTCGGCGGTGCGGAATCTTATTCGCGAGAACAAAGTTCATGAAGTTGATCTTGTTATTGACACCAGTTCCCAAGACGGCATGGTAAGTTTGAACCGTTCCCTGATTGATCTTCTGCGCGCGGGAGAAATTACCATTGAAACGGCGCTGAATTATTCGCTCAATCCCGACGAATTACGCACATTATCCAGACGATTGTAATTTACATAGTGTTTCTACGCGAAATAGAAAACCTTTCATGTTAATATATTATGAAGCGTGTAGATGCAAGGTCAAGAGAGAAATATTTAAAAACTGGAATGGGGAAACGTTATTTGCGAAATAAAATAAAACGTTTCCTGGCTCTAACGGGGTGAAATATAACTACCAAGCCAGAACTCAAGACGGAGAACTTCGCACGGGCGCTATAGAAGCGGCCACGCTTGATATTGCGGTCTCGTCGCTTCAGCGGCGGGGGCTTATCGTTGTATCTTTAGAGCCGGAAGAAGAAAAATCGTATGCCGGAGGCTCGTTTTTATTGTTCGGGCGCATAAAGCAAAAAGACGTCGTTATTTTATCGCGGCAGTTGTCCACGTTGTTTGAAGCAAAAGTGCCGGTGGTGGAATCATTGCGGGTTATTATTTCTGAAATGGAAAACCAATTGTTGAAGCGCGAAATCATAAGTTTGCTGGACGACATTCAAGGGGGCGCTGCGATGTCGCAGGCAATGGCGCGCCACCCCAAGGTGTTTTCTCATTTTTATGTCAATATGGTGCGTTCGGGGGAAGAATCCGGAAAGCTTGACGAAACATTTACTTATCTTGCCGATTATCTGGAACGATCGTACGAACTTACCACCAAAGCCCGCAACGCGCTTATTTATCCGGCGTTTGTCGTGGTTACGTTTATCGTTGTTATGGTGCTTATGTTTATTTTCATTCTTCCTCAGCTGCTGCCTATCCTGAATGAAGTGGGCACTGATTTGCCTATTTATACGCGCGTACTCATCTGGATAAGCGAGATCGCGCAGACATTCGGCGTGCTTTTGCTTTTTATACTCGCGACGCTTGGCTTGCTTCTCTGGCGCTACTGTCAAACAGACATAGGGCGGCTTATGGCGCATCGTTTTCAAATCTCTGTTCCTCTTGTGGGAAATTTATATAAGAAGCTCTATATGGCGCGGTTTGCGGATAATCTGCAGACGCTTCTTTCGGGAGGAATTCCGGTGGTGCGCGCGCTTGAAATAACCGCTGAAATAATCGGGAACGAAGTATATCGTTTGGCGGTGCTTTCATCCATAGAATCGGTAAAAGGAGGAAGTTCCATCAGCACGTCTCTTGCCCAGCATCCGGATATCCCGCCGCTTTTGAGCCAGATGATTCGCATCGGGGAAGAAACGGGCCGCCTGGATAACATCTTAAAAAACATTGCGCGATTTTACCAAAAAGAAGTAGACAGCATAGTGGAAAATCTGGTGAATCTCATTGAACCGATAATGATTGTGGCGCTGGGGGGCGGCGTGGGGTTATTGGTTGCCGCGATTTTGCTTCCTATCTACAGCATCACCGCGCAGTTTTAGTTTTTTGTCATCCCGCACTTGATGCGGGATCCATTTCTGTAAAGAAGTATATAGCATGTGAATAGCCCAGCTCGGCACACTACCTCATACAGCGTGAAAACAAAAGCTTCCACCAAACGGAAGATATCCACAACATCATTTCATATTATCGGTTAAATTTCCTATAATATATAAACTGTGAATTACAAAACTCTCATCTTGTCATAAAACGTGAGCAATCCAAAATACCGTGAACGGTTCACGTTTTCTGACAAGGTATGAACTTTTACAAAC
>SBBS01000089.1 GCA_005239605.1 bacterium
GCGCACAACACAAAAGCCCTGTATGATTTCTCATATAGGGCTTTTGCTTGATTTTTCGGCCTTCGCCGATTATTTCCCGCCTCTTACGTCATATGACACCTCTTATACTTCTTCCCCGATCCGCACGGGCACGGATCATTCCTGCCCGCTTCGGCAAATTTCGGGTCCTTTAGAGATGCGGCGCTTTGCGTAACACGGGCGCTTTGTTGCGGCAACACCCCCGCCGCAGACGGATGAGAGAGTGTGATGCTGTGTTGTTGAGGCGCTTGGGTTGTCTGTGCGGAAGCCGAAGAATTAAATTTAAGGATATTTGTTACAATCAAATGCCCCACTGCAGTATTAAATTGCCGGAATAATTTTAATGCTTCGTTCTTATACTCCACAAGCGGATCACGCTGACCGTATGCGCGAAGCCGCACGGAACTCCGCGTGTAATCCATGACTTCCAAGTGATCGGTCCACAAATAATCAATCGTTTGCAAAGCAAAATACCGAAACACATTTTTCAGATTTTCGCCTATTTCTTCCGCTTTTGCCGAAAAAGCGGCATCCGCGTATTTTTGAAGAAGCGCAATATTTTTTTCACGTTTTTCTTCATCCGCTTCCGAAACGCTTTTTATCTGCTGCAATTCCTCAAGCAGGCCGTCTGTCGGAATATTCATAGCGCGGATGTTTTCCATTATTTCTTCCAAGTTCCAATCACGAGAATCAAGATGCACTGTGTGTCCCTCCACCATGCGCCGTATTTCATCGTCCATCATATTTTCTATGCGCTCTCGAAGAATTTCCTCGGAAGCGTTCAAAAAGTCTCTGCGCGCGCGATACACTGTTTCCCGCTGTTTATTCATTACGTCGTCATATTCAAGCAAGTGCTTGCGCGCGTCAAAGTGAAACCCTTCAATTTTTGACTGCGCTGATTCAATGGAACGTGAGACCATGCGATTTTCAATCGGCTCGTCTTCCGGAATGCCGAATGTTCCCATAAGACGCTTGATTTTATCTGACCCGAATACACGCATGAGATCATCTTCCAAAGACACAAAAAACTGCGACACGCCCGGGTCCCCTTGCCGCCCCGCGCGGCCCCGCAGCTGATTGTCAATTCGCCGCGCCTCATGCCGCTCCGTGCCAAGCACAAACAACCCGCCTGCTTCGCGCACTGCTTGCGCTTCTTCGGGCACAGCCGGATTTCCCCCCAAAATAATATCAACGCCGCGGCCCGCCATGTTAGTGGCGATTGTTACCGCTCCTTTGCGGCCGGCTTGAGCAATAATGGCGCCTTCTTGTTCATGGCGCTTTGCATTTAATATTTGATGCGGAATGCCTTCGCGCTGTAACATGGCAGACAACAATTCATTTTTCTCTATGGAAACAGTGCCCACCAATATCGGCTGGCCTTTTTCGCGGCATTCTTTTATTTGCTGAATGACTGCTTGATACTTGCCCGGCGCGCTTTGGTACACTTTATCGGGCCGGTCATCGCGAACAAGCTTCCGGTTAGTCGGAATGGTGGTAACGTCAAGATGGTATACTTTGTGAAATTCTTCGGCGGACGTTTGCGCGGTTCCCGTCATGCCCGCAATTTTTTTGTAGAGCCGGAAATAATTCTGGAATGTAATGGAAGCAAGCGTGCGCGATTCACGCTGAACCGCAACCCTTTCTTTTGCTTCCACCGCCTGGTGCAAACCTTCCGACCATCGCCGACCGGGCATAAGACGACCGGTAAATTCGTCCACAATAATTACTTCGCCGTCTTTCACCACATAATCGCGATCGCGCACAAAAAGAGCGCGCGCTTTCAAGGCATGCTCCAAATGATGCACATACCGTATGCCTTTTTCGGTATAGATATCTTTTATTCCCAGCAATTGTTCTACTTTTTCAATACCTTCTTCGGTAAGCGTGGTCGCTTTGAATTTTTCATCCACATTATAATCTTCGTTTTCTTTTAATTTCGGCACCAGCGAGGCAAATACGTTATAGAGATCGCCCGATTCTTCATCGGGCGCTGAAATTATGAGCGGCGTTCGCGCTTCGTCAATAAGAATAGAATCAACCTCGTCAATTATCGCAAACGTATGTTCCCGTTGTGAAACAGCGTCCGATTGGTAGGTAAGATTGTCCCGCAAGTAATCAAACCCGTACTCGTTGTTCGTGCCATAAGTAATATCAGCCGCGTATGCTTCTTTACGAGTACACGGGCGGAGAAATTCTTCTACAACCTTAAAACTGCCGATGGTGTCGCGTTTTTCATCAAGGTCGCCGCCACCCATCTCTGATGGGCGAGCCTCGCCACTGATGTGGTGGGGGTCGTACACATAACTCGTGCTGTGCGTTATACACCCCGTAGTTAATCCAAGAAAGTGGTAAATTTGTCCCATCCAAACCATGTCTCTACGCGCAAGATAATCATTTACGGTAACCAAATGCGCCCCTTTTCCTTCCAGCGCATTTACATAAAGCGCGAGCGTGGCGGTAAGCGTTTTTCCTTCGCCGGTTCGCATCTCAGCAATCTGTCCTTTGTGAAGCACAATGCCACCAAGCAATTGCACATCAAAATGCCGCTGGCCGAGCGTACGCTTTGCCGCCTCGCGCACTAATGCAAACGCTTCCAGAAGAATATCATCCAACGTCTCGCCTCCGCGCAGCCGGTCTTTGAATCTCTGTGTTTTTAGAGGAAAATCCTCCGAAGCAAGTTTTTGCATCTCGGGTTCTAGAGCGTTTATTTGCTCCACCAACGGCTGTAGCCCCTTCAAAAACCGCGAATTGGCATCGCCAAAAAGAGAAGAGAATAGTGACATAGTTATTCCATAGTAGTATACAATAGAGGAAAATCAATCCAAGAAGGTTATGTGGCGCCAAACAAAGAAGATTTAACATATCCACACTTGACATAATTTAACAAACAAACATAATAGAAATTAAATTTATTGAATTTGGCGTTTACAAGGAGGAATCATCATGCCGGCACCGCAAACCAAAGAAGGGCTCGTTATCGCCCTTCTGCATCGTGATCCCGGAGGCGTTACGCTTAAAAAACTAAGCGAAGAGCTCCACGTCAATCAAAAGAAAATCCGCAATATCATCGCGGAGCTTCCAGAGCACGTTCGTGTATCCGTTTACAAACCAACCCCAAGAAAACGGATACCGATCGTATTCCGCCTGCCTACGCGATTTTAGTTCTTTTTTTAATCCTTTACGCAAAAGCCGCGCCAAGCGCGGCCTTTTTTATTTTATTTTCCTTCTTCCCGGATTCTCCCTTTGCGATAAAACCGGGCAACTTTGGCAATGGTTGCATTTTTCTTGGCATGCCGGGCGCCTCTCAGTTCTTGAGCATGTTCTTTTCCTTTCGTTTTTTTTATCTCGCGGACAAGTTCTTCTTCAAGCAAATCCACAACTTCTTGGAAACTCTCGCCCGCTGTTTCGGCACGCAATAATTCTTTTCCCCATTGTATAGTCGCCTTTGCCTGCCACACATCGCCTTTTCGATGATGCCGTGTGCTCCGTCCCACCTCAATAGCTAGAACCGCCTCCGCTGTATGCCGCCTTCCCGCAATTTTCTCAATATGTTGCGGCAGTTTCTCTTCTATATACGATCTCATCGCCTCTGTCAGAGGTACGCTTTTTGTTTTTAGCACTGTTTCCATTTCGCCAGTATATCACATCAGCCGCAAAAGAAAACCCCCTCCGTTAAGCTGGAGAGGGTTGAGAAGATTACAAGCGCTTCTTTGCTTTCTTTGCCGCTTTCTTCTTTGGCGCTGCTTTCTTTTTTCGTGCCATGAGTATGAAAATATTATCGTGAGATAATCGACCTTTTTAATTTGCATTTTTAATTTCAAAAAATATTTTTTTGAAATCTGTTTTCATTATCGCATAAAAAAATTCCTAAAAAATATTTTTTAGGAAAAAGGTGTGGACAACTTTCAAAAGCCAATATATTGTATTTCTTCTTCCAGCATGATACCGAATTTCCGATGCACGTATTCTTTTATGAATGCAATGAGCATCACAACATGTTCCGCAGTTGCAGAAGCGTCCGTCACCAAAAAATTTGCATGCTTTGCCGAAACTGCCGCCCCGCCTATCTTTTTCCCTTTTAATCCGCATTGTTCAATAAGAAACCCTGCCGACATCATGCCGCGTCTGTTCTCAAAAACCCAGCAAGCATAATCAGGCTTTTGAAAGCGCGCGTCATACTGCCGCATCAGCGCCATTAATTCACCGGTAAGTGGAATACCTTTAAAGGTGCTTCCCATAGTATGCTCCCCAATTGCCTGTTCGGCCACGCGTTCACGCATCATGCTTTGAATCCATGCTTGTTTTTTCTTTTTTTCTTCGTCCGAGATGCGTTTGAGTTTTAACGTAACTCCAAGTATGATCAAATTTTTGTTCTTCTTAAAAATACTCTCGCGATAATCAAACAGGCATTCTTCATTTTGGAATTCCACAACTTTGCGCTTTGCGCTTTGCGCTTTGCGCTCAAATACTCGAACATGTTCGAGTATTTGCTGCATTTCCCCGCCAAAACAACCCGCGTTTCCATATACGGAACCGCCCACTGTTCCCGGAATACCCGCAGACCATTCAATGCCCGTAAGATTATTCTTCAAAGAAAAAACGGATACCTGCGCCATAAGAACGCCGGCGCCGGCGTATACATGTTCCCCGACGCAAGAAAGATCCGAACAGCGCATGTGAATTACCAATCCGTTAAAACCAGCGTCAGCCGCAAGGATATTTGATCCCGCGCCAAGCACAATCACCGGCACTCCCCGGCTCTTCGCCCATTCAAGCGCTTCCTCTAGTTCTATTTCCGTTTTTACCTCAGCAAAAAACCGAGCGGGCCCTCCCACTTTCATGTATGTATAAGGCGCTAACGCAATGTTTTCTTGTATCTTTACCGATTTATGTGTCATATTCGGTCTCTCTATCCTAAATCCTAACAAAAAAACCCGCCGCAAAGCGAGTTTCTTTGAAGAGACCGGCAGAGTAAACCCCAATCTACATCAAAATATGGGCGCTGCTGCCGATCCCATGCGCATTGTAGCATAAAAATTTCTAACACAAAACCCCGCCGAAGCGGAGTTATGTGCGATGCAGATTAGTGTTTTTAAACACCCAATGAAGAAAGTGTATCAGATTGATTATATAAAGTCAAGCACCGAGGTGTGCATACCTACGAAAGCTTATGCAACTTTTTTAGCGCCGCAATGCCGTCTTCAAACCGCACGCGCGGCTTCCATCCCAATAAACGCCGCGCGCGCGAAATATCAGCCAGCGTTTCCTTTGCTTCACCCAACCGTTTAGGAATAAAAAGGGCAAGACCGCCGATGTGCCGCGCAACTTCCACAACGGAATAATTGCTATGGGTCCCCAGGTTTATCACTTCTCCTTTTCCCGCCTTTTTGCTCTTCATGGCGCATATATTGCCTCTCACGATGTCAGATACATGCGTATAATCGCGGCGTTTTATGCGGCCATCCCGCACAATCGGCAGGGGACGACCCGCTAACCGCTCGCGGAAAAAAATTCCGATTACTGTCGCATACGCGCCATCGGCAAGCTGGCGCGGGCCGTACACATTGAAATACCTTAGCGAAACGGTCGGTAATCCGTATAAACTGCTGAAGTTCTTGCAATACATCTCTCCAACCAATTTTTGTATCGCATACGGACTTTGCGGATTTGCTATCATATCCTCGCGAAGCGGCATGGATTTTTGCGTGCCGTATGCGGAAGACGAAGCAGAGTAAATAACTTTTTTTACTTTTGCATCGCGAGAAGCAACCAGCACATTCAATGTTCCCGTAATGTTGCTTTCGTTGGATGAGCGCGGATCAATAATAGACGGCTGAATGCGAGCGTTTGCTGCCGCATGAAACACATACGCAACACCTTTAAACAGAGGGGCAATAGCTTCAAAATCACAAATGCTCGCCTGATGAAACACTGCTTTCGGGTTTATATTCTCTTTCTTGCCCGTTGAAAGATTATCTATCAGATGAACCTCATATCCTTCTTTTACAAGCGCATCGGTAAGATGAGATCCTATAAAACCCGCGCCTCCCGTTACAATTACTTTTGTTTTCATATTTCTTTTATCCTTTTTTCAATCCACTCTTTATCATGCATGCTTACATCATCTATGGTAAGATTTTGTTCCGCAAGCAATTCTTTATTGTATTCCCACATTGCTTCCAAAAAGCGAATGCCTTTTTCATACTGGTTTTTATGCGGATGCTGTTCGGGAAGTTTCTCCAAAAGCTCTTTTCCATGCGCGATGATCGCGCTCACGTCTTTTGGAAAACAATACCCTCCGAATCCGCGGTACAATCCGTGCGTCACATCAAGCCACGCGTCCCCGATGCGATGATCATGAGCAAGTATCATACGAACATTTTTATACTGCACAGACACATCCGCGCCGTTTCTTTTATATTCAGCGCTCATCAGATCGCAAAAATCCGCAAGCACATTTGCAAATGCAACTTTAAGCGCCCCAAATGTGTTTCCCGCGTATTTGCCCAGCTCCGCTTCCGTGGCATTTACGCGCGTAAATGTATAAGTGCCCAATGTGCCCGGCGAAGAAAAAAAAGCTTTCGGTAAAAGTTTCAACACCACGCTTGCCTGTTCGCGAGAACGCGCGGTATAGCCCATAATCTGCCGGTCAGGCCGAATCATATCTTCCCACGCCCGCGATTCCGTAAGAAACTCCGGACTAAAAAGAAACGTATGTTGGGAATATACGCGCTGCATCCGCTCGGTAGTTCCGGGCGGTACGGTAGACTTCAATACAATCACCTTTGGTTCTTTCAGTAAATGCACCGCGTTCTCCAGCGCCGATAGATCGCATGCGCCCGTATCACGGCGCCGCGGCGTTGGCACGCAAACAAAAACAACTGACGCCGCATTTATGTCATCGGCATATCCTTTGGAAGAATCTTTATCAAACAAAAAAAGTTCCTTGCCGCGCTGATACTTTTGCTCCTCCAAAAAATAGCGCATAAGCTGTCCTCCCACCATGCCAATCCCCACAATACCTACAGATAATCGTTCCGTCATATTCTTTTAACGATACGATACTCACTAAAGTTTGCAAATATACACGCCAAGAAAATGATTGAAAACTATTTCTGGAGCAAGGAGCGTAAAAATGCTTCCACCTCGGACTTTTTGTTTGGATCCAATTCTAAAACTTTATAGGCCGCCATGCGCGCGTTTTCTATATCGTTGGCGTATTGATACAACGCGGCCAAATGCGCATAAAGCGCTGCGCGATAAGCAGGAGAATATGTTTGACGTTCCTTATCGGCAAAAAGGACAATCATTTCCTGGATTTTAACCGCATCTTGGTAACGTTGCGTTTTAAAATAAGCATCGCGGATAGCTTCGTTGCGTAATTCATCGCTTTTGCCAAACCAATCGCGTTCTTCTGCCTCGCGAACAGTGTTTCCTGTCTCAATCGCAAGAATCAACGCATTCAAATGGCCAAAGGAAAAATTCGGCGCCATGCGCAGCACATAATCAATATACTCCCATGCCTTATCACTGTCTCCCTGCATCTTACGCGCTTGGGCAAGTTCCAAATAAATTTGCGGCCTTCCCGGAGACATATCCCGCGCACGCATAAAATCATCCTCTGCTTTCTTGGCAAACGATGCATCAAATTTCTGCGCCATCAAACTATAAAGCTCGCCCCGATACATAACCCATTTTACATTTTTTGGCTCTGCCGTCATGTTTTCCGTCATCTTCTCTATCGCGTATTCTAAAAGCAGTCGAATTGATTCGGGAGAACGTTTTCCGCCTTGTTTGAGAAATTCAAATACATATTCCGCGGCAAATCTTCGCGCATCAACGGAATACTGTGTGCCGTATGAAATACTTTTTTCAAATTTCGCGATTGCCGCTTCATCTCCCCTCCCCGTACGAAGAAATTCCCACCCGCGATGCGCGGACATATTTGCAAAAAGCGGGCGCGCCGCGGCGAAATATCCCACCGCACCCATCACAAGAATAGCAGCAGCCCCCATTGCAAAAAAACGCTGCGCATCGCTTGTATTTCTGATGCGCGCAACCGGCATATTTCGTTCCCCCCTCTGATAAAAATTGCAATAAGAAAATATAACCAGCACAACTGCCAACGAAGAGATGGTATCAAACGTAAAAAGATTTTGCGCAAGATGCGCGCCTATCACGGAACACATCATGGCCATATGCCAAAACGGCACAGTTTTCTCTCTCCATTTCCGGATTATCATGCTTCCCGCCGCGCCAAACATACCAAGGTAGGCAAGCAAACCCGCTATGCCCGTGGTAGATCCATAATCAAAAATAAAACTATGCGCGCGATCAAACCACGGTTCTTGCGCAAACAATTCAGGGCGATAATGCATGTTAAAAAGGATGGGAAAATTTTCCGGTCCCCAACCAAAGAGAAACCGTTCCTTCCATCCTTCCCATGCGACACTCCAGACAAGAAAACGTCCGGTGGTTGTTCGGTTTTCCAACGAAAAATCAAGAAGTCCCGCAAAAGGTCCGGGAAGATAAGAAATACCGTCGGGAAAGAAAAACATCATGCTGCCAAACAGCAAGAAAATAGAAATGACTGCCGCCCCCGTATATTTTTTAAGAATGTTGTTTTGCAATCCCCCTGTGCGTTCTTGCGGATTCCCGAAAAATAAAAATAGAAGCATGGCGATGCCGCCGCCGCCCAAAAGCCCTACAATTCCCGCGCGCGCCTGCGTAAATACAAGCGCCCCTAAAAATAACAAAAAAAGCCCGCTATATAACCAAAAACGTTTCGTAAAATGTTCTTCCTGTAATGCAAACATGCACACAAGAAAAAATACCGGCGCTATATAAGAAGAAAGATAGGCTGCGTTTCCAATAGTTGAAATGCTTAATTCGCTCGCGGTAAACCCCTGCCATATGGCGACAACCGCCGCCAGCGCCGCACTGCCTATAACCACTTTCCACACCATTCGCCATTCCGCTTCTTTTTGTATAGTTGTTGAAAATAGCAAAAAAAATAAACCCGCATGCAGCCATGTTATAAAGCCAAACATCCGCTCGTATTCGGACCAAACGCTCCTAGACACATCAACCCCCGCATAAGATGCAATGCCCATAATAAACAAAAAAATAGCAACGGCCCCGGTAACCGCCGAAAAACGAGGACGGTATTCCTTATCCGCAACAGCAAGCAGAAGCCATATTGCAAATGCAAATTCGGTAATAACATAAAAAAGAATTGTTTTTATAAACGTGTAGGGAAAAAATACGCCATGCCAAAACACAAGCGGCACAAAAAATAACGCTGCCAGTATAAGAACAAAAATCGTTTTTTGCAGATTATTCGCTTTCATGAGAAGACGAAAACGAAGAAAAAAACTGTTCTAATTCCTTCCGATACTTTTCATCCCGCTCCACCAACTCTAATGCGATGCGGCGCGCCTCATCAAATTTACCAAGATCCGCCTTCGTTTGTACGAGAGCAAGATACAGACTATCCGGATATTTCTGAAATTCAAATATTACATCAAAAAACCGTTCACGACCCTGCACATCCTTGTTTCGCATGGCATAATCAATGACATTTTCCAGTTTTTCCGGTTCAAACCCCGCCTCCGGCGGAAACTCTGCCGTATTCCCCAAACTGCGAAATCGTTTAACCTGATTGATTGCTTTTTCAAAATCGTTATCCAAAATACTCACGGTAAGAAGCGAGTAAATGAAAGTATTGGGATGCGTCATCTGCCGGAAAATACTATCTAGCGTTTCGGACGCCCGATGAGTTTCACCGGTTACCAAATATGCTTCCGCAAGGCCGATATATGTGGAAGGATAGCGAGGAGCAATTGCAAGAGCGCGTTCATACACCGTGATTGCTTCATCGCGATCTGCGGAGCTTTCGGCAACAACTGAACGAAGCTGATATAATTTCCCCAATGTGATGAGATGCCGGATGTTTTCCGGATTCCGCTCCACTTCCCGTTTTATTTCCTCAATGCCGCGCGATAACAATATCAGCAAGTCCGATTTGGGAACCTTCTCCGACTTGCTTGCGGCAGAAAATACAATATCCACAAAACGTTCGCGCGCTTCAGAAACGCCGAACGTTTCTTCTTTGACGTTCGCGTCCAATTTATTTGTAAGATCAAAAACTGTTCTTCCGGTAGAAGCGGCGTTCAACATGGTAATGATGCCGCCAGCCGCGCGCATTTGTTTTGCGTGCATGGCAGCGGCCAGCGTGATACCCGCGATAATACAAAATGAAGCAGCTGCCATCGTAGCCCCTTGCTGATTCGGCAAAAAGTCGCTATTTTCCTTTTTATCCCACAGAAGGCTTTGCACCAATGCAAGAAACAGCGCAAAAAAGAGATAGGTAATAATGTTATCAAATACGAACGTGTTCTGGGCAAGATATGCGGCAAGAAATCCAACCAGCGCAGCAACCGCAATGGAATGCGTCAAATGATTTCGCCACAACCGCCAGAGCCCATATAAACTTGATCCTATAACCAAGAGATACGCCAAAAACCCAACTATACCCGCAGCCACCAACCACTCTAAATGCATATTGTGCACACGATCAAACCATGGCTCATTCCCATACAAATTTGGATTGTAATATTTGGCATACGGAATAATAAAATTTTCAGGACCCCACCCCAAAAACGGCCGTTCTTGGAACGCTTCTTTCGCAATACCCCAAATCATAAGCCGTGATCGAGCGGTAGATGACTGTATGTCTATATCAGCAAAACGATGCAACAACGGATAACGAGCCACAAGCGCGCTGTCACGCAACATATAAAAACCGACCAAGATAGCAATGCCGAAAACGATAACCCCGCCCATATAAGCCGCCAACCGCTTGTTGTCGCGAAGAGAAAACAAAAAAAGCGCGACAACAACTGCCGCAAATCCCGCAACAAGCCCGATCAACGCGCCGCGCGTTCCGGTGTGGAGAAAAATATAAAATTCAAAAAAACCCAGAAAAGTATATACGGCGCGCCGCCAGATATGGCGCGTGGTAAAGAAAAGAAACCCAAGAATAAAAAAGTGAAACAAAAGATATGCCGCAAGATATATCTGATTTCCTAAACGGGAAAAAATACCTATGCCCGAAACTCCCGCGGTAGAACCCGGTATTGTTATAACGCCGATCAGTTCCAGCAACCCATAAGTCGCAACAATAAAACTTACCGCCGCTGAAACATGAAACGTAAGCCGCCAATCCGACACCGTATGAAACACGGAAGAAGCCATAAGAAAAAGCGCGGCTAAATGAAGAAAGGTAACCACGCCTTCCATTCGTTCATAGTTAGACCAAAAACTGTGATATGGATCCGCGCCGAAAATAGCGGCAAATCCTAATATGCTTATAAACCCAAGGAACGCCCATAATACAAATCCGCTCCGCGGGCGAAAACGAGGATTCACCACAATAAGCGCAAGCCAAAAACCAAATGTTATTTCCGTTACAATACGGAAGAAAAAATTCTTCCCCGTAATATAAGGAAAAAACCAGGTAGGCGCAACCACCAACGGAGTGAACAGCAACAGCCAAATGCCCGAGCGAACACTCCATAAAAGCGCTTTTGAGATAAAATTTTGCCGCATGTGAATTAAACTATAACATATCAAACCATAAAGGAACAAAAAGCTTCCTCATTAGACCTGTCCCTTAATAAATTTTCGGCTAAAAATTCCCGAAATCTGGCCGGGGCTTGGTGAAAATTTCTTGCGTGAGCCCTGCTAGCGCTTCAA
>SBBS01000066.1 GCA_005239605.1 bacterium
CACCGGCGCCCCATCTCATATTTCTGAAATTTCACTCTAAAATTTATTAAGGGACAGGTCTATTCAATAAAAATAAAAATAACGGGAAATAACGGAATAGCGACGATAACGGGGTCATCAATAACGAATAACGGGGGGAATAACGGAAATAACGATAACGGACGATAACGGGCAAACGGGGTCAGGTACGCTTTTTTCTTCCTAACAAATTAAATTAAATCAACCATGAGTATATAATATCACGATTGGCATATGTATAAAAATAGTTGAATTCTTAAACGATAAGCGTACCTGACCCCGTTTGCCCGTTTGCGTTTGCTTATAAATATACTAACATGAGGTCAATTTTTATACAACGATTTGTATAGGTTAATTTCAAAAAGAAAACTCATTGACTATTTGGTGGTAAAGAGTGATATTTAAGGCATGGGCATAAGTACTGAAGCAATTCACCGTATATTAGGTTTTGAACATGAAGTACCACTCAATCCGCGAGAAATGGCACAAGATCTTACGGTAACATTTTTCCCAAGAGGTGATACTGCATTAAGCAAACATGTTCAGGAATTCGTTCGTAGGCTCAATGAGGCGCTGTACAAGATTGGTGTTCAAATAGTGCCGTTTGAAAACGTGCTGGTCGATGTTCCAAAATCCCTTTTGTTAAAACGTTTTTTTTATGCGCTCTTTAACAGCCTTAAACTTCTTACTCCCGGCATTTTTGATGCTGAAGAAGCTCGCCGACATCTCACACTACAAACACTTTGGCAAATAAAAGGTGGAAAAAAAATCAAAAAGGGAATCACGATAATCGTGATAGGGGAAGGACAAACAGGCAATCTTGCCATGGACAATGTAATGAGCTTTTCTCAATCCCAAGTAGTCACCATTCTTGACATGCCAAACAATATTACCCAAGAAAGTTCTTTTCAAGAGCACTTTGATACCGCTTTTCAGCTTTTTGCTCACCACATGACTAATATTGTTATTGGTGTTGGAGAAAAAAAATGGATTCTTTATAATTTTAACGCCTCTCATCCTATTTATCCCCTTGATGAACACTTTGAAGAAATTTTACTGCATAGTCTCATCCCTAAAATTGCCGCTCCTCTTCGCCCTCCCAAATTGCATCATTTTACTATACGAGAACATACATTTTCTATTTCCGACGATATTCATAAAATTTATGTTGAGGATATGATAGAGGTCGGACCGATTCTTAATCGTACAGGATTGTGGCCAGCAGGAAAATCGGTACATGATCTTATGTTTCGTTCAGAGTTCTATCGTTGGATAGGAGGCGTACATCTAGATTATAGAACAGGAATGAGTTTTGGATTTCTTGCCCGTCAAATGAAATTGCAATTACCTCACGTACTAACCCTAGAAGAAGCCCAAAAAAAATTTAAAGATGTTATTTCTATAAAAAAAGACTATTTTAAAACAAATAACCATCTTTATCTTATAGTAACCATACAAAAGAAACATTTTGTTGTTCCTGTGCCTAATGTATATCTTATTACACAACGTTCTGGAGCTGATAAATTACACATGGATCCGGGGCAAGATATAGTTAAAATAGGTCTTGAACAGGGCAAAATGATTATTGAAACACCAGAGAATGTTATCCTAAAAAGCAACTATAAACCGTCTTATGACACATACGTTATGCTCGCTCATGCTGTCGGCGCTGCAATATTTGGGGCCGTGTTAAGACATGTCCGTCCACAGTCAATGTTCCCAAAAATGCTGGAAGAAAATGGAATGGCATTAGGTCATTGGCACGGATATATTAATGATGCCTATATTCCAGAAGGATGGCATGTTTATGGTATTGATAACCCGCCTGTATCCTGTTCATCATACCAATCTGCCATATATGCATTTCAAGGAAAAGAACAATCTTTCTATCACAGCATAGAGTCAGAAACAGAATATAAAGGAGATATCCACATTGAACCACAACATGGCACAAATATTACTTTTCGTTCTCTTAAAGAACTTGGAGAATTTCTTACTACAAACCAAGATATTTCAGCTCTTGGAAATAAATACCTAAAATCTCCTTACGAGGCAAAGATATAGTTTTATATGCTTTTCTTTTTTAATTACTATACTTTTTCGCTTGCACTCGGTGGGTTTATTGCACTGATATCCGGATTTCTTGTTTATCACAATGATACTAATAAACGCCAAAACAAAACTTGGTTCTTACTTAACGTAAGCAGCGCCATTTGGAGTTTTGGATATTTATTCATGATTTCGACACCATACCAGAACATTGCAATTCTGAGTAATAAAATATTGCATCAGGGGGCGATTTTTATTCCGTTTTTCTATTTTCTTTTTGTTATTGCTCTCACAAACACACATGAGAAACATAGAATAAAAATCCCTCTTCTTTTAACCGCGGCGGGAATATTTTCATTTTTTAATCAAACCTCCTTATTCATTCAGGGGGTATTTCCTAAATTTATATTTAACTACGCACCAGATGCAGGTCCGCTCTTCATTTATTTTACAGTTTATTTTTTTGCTGTTGCAATATATGCAATGTGCATTCTTTTTCAAAAAATCCAACTGGTCACACAACCAGAACGCGCTCGGCTCTCTTTTGTGCTTTGGGCATCAATTCTTGGCTTTCTTGGAGGCGGAAGCGTATTCTTCCTAACATTCAATATCAACATCTCGCCTTTCCCCCTTTTATTATTTTCATTGTATCCAACCATTATCGTCTATGCTATTTTCAGACACCATCTATTTAACGTTAAAGTAATTACCACAGAACTTCTTACTTTTACAATTTGGACATTTTTCTTAATTCGCCTGCTTATTGCAGATTCGTTAACAAGTCAACTTATCGAAGGGGGAATGTTAATAATGTTAATTCTATTTGGCATTCTTCTGATTCGCAGCGTGTTAAAAGAAGTCCAAACTCGGGAGCAAATTCAGCAGCTTGCCGGAGACCTTCAAAACGCAAATAAAGAACTTGCCCGCATAAACCAGGCGAAATCAGACTTTATTTCCATGGCTTCACACCAGTTAAAAACCCCTTTGTCCATTATTAAAGGGTATATCTCCATGACACTGGAAGGAAGTTTCGGCAAGATAACCAAGATGGCAAATGAACAATTGGAAAAAGTTTTTATATCCAATGAACGGCTCATCTCGCTCGTGGAAGACCTGCTGAATCTCTCCCGCGTGGAAGAAGGCCGCATGAAATACGATTGGGTGGAGGCAGACATTGTTCCTATCGTCCAGCAGATAGTGGACGAGGTGCGCATAACGACAGAACACAAGCATCTCAAACTCATTTGGAAACCGCCTAAAGAAAAACTCTTTGTCCGCGCGGATCTCAACAAAATACGGAATGTTATTTTCAATATGGCAGATAACGCCATAAAATACACCGACAAAGGGTCTATTACTATCACCGTAACCCCGCATGGCCAGTCGGTTCGCGTTTCTGTGGCTGACACCGGCAGGGGAATTTCCGCCCAGCAAATTCAAAAACTATTCACCAAATTTACCCGCATCATGGAGGGAACAAACAGTCTCACCACCGCAGGTTTTGGATTAGGCATGTATGTGGCTCGTCTTATCGTGGAAGAACACGGCGGCCGCATTTGGGCTGAATCGGCCGGTCTTGGCAAGGGGAGCACGTTTATTGTGGAGGTGCCGATGATCACGAAGTCTGAAACATAAAACATGAAACTTGAAAAAAGGGAAGGAACTGGTAGAGTGGAACAATGATAATGAAAAGTTCAAACCGTACCTACACCAAAGACATTCCTAAACATGAAAACCGGCAAGTAACGCTGATGGGCTGGGTTGACGCGCGCCGCGATCATGGCAAGCTTCTGTTTTTTGATGTGCGAGACCGCACGGGGGCGGCGCAAGCGGTATGTATGGCAAAAGAAAAAGAACTCTATGCCAAAGCGAATGAATTGCGCCCCGAATGGGTAATTCAAGTTGCCGGAGTTGTGCAAAAACGTCCGGACGGAATGAAAAATCCCGATATTCCAACAGGGGATTGGGAGGTCTCGGTAACGGAACTTGTGGTTTTAAGCGAAGCAAAAACTTCGCCTATTCCCTTAGATTCCGATGGCCGCAATATTGAAGAAGAAATGCGGTTTAAGTTTCGCTATCTTGATCTACGGCGGAAGCGCATGACCCAAAATATCCGCCTCCGGCATAAGGTAACCTCGTTAGCCCGGGAATATCTAAATAAGCAAGATTTTGTTGAGATTGAAACGCCGCTTCTTACTAAAACCTCGCCGGAAGGAGCGCGGGATTTTTTGGTTCCCTCGCGCAAGTATCCGGGTAATTTTTTTGCGCTTCCCCAAAGTCCCCAGCAGTACAAACAATTACTCATGATTGCGGGTTTTGAACGGTATTATCAAATTGCGCGAGCTCTTCGCGACGAAGACCCGCGGGGAGACCGGCAGTATGAACACACGCAAATTGACATGGAAATATCTTTTGCGGATGAACAGGATGTGCGCGCCATTGCGGAAGAAATGATGATTTATGTAACCGAAGGGTGCGGCAAAAAAGTTTTACAAAAACCGTTTCCGGTGTTTACCCATGAAGAAGCGATGAAAAAATTCGGGATGGATAAATTTGATATGCGCCAAGACAAAGACCCCGACACGCTCGCGTTTGCATGGGTAGTTGATTTTCCGTTATTTAACAAAGACGACGAAACCGGCCGCCTTACCTTTGCACATAACCCGTTTTCGGCGCCCAAACCCGAACATGTGGAAAAACTGCTTAAGGGAGAAGATTTAGAGCATCTCCGCGCGCAGCAATACGATTTGGTGTGCAATGGCTACGAGCTTGCTTCCGGCGGCGTGCGCATTTCTAATCCGTCCGTACAGCGAAAAGTATTTGAAATTATGGGTCTTACTCCTGAACAAACCGAGGAACGTTTTGGTCATCTTATTGAAGCATATAGCTACGGAGCTCCGCCGCATGCCGGTATTGCGCCCGGCCTTGACCGGCTTGTAATGATACTTGCGGGAGAAACAAGCATCGCGGAAGTAATTGCGTTTCCCAAAACAGGACAGGCCCGCGATCCCCTGATGAACGCGCCAAGCCCGGCAACAAAAGATCAGCTTGACGAACTGGGAATTATGATAATGCAAAATGTAAATATTAAAATGGAAAATGACAATAGACCTGTCCCTTAATAAATTTTCTGCTAAAAATTCCCGAAATATGGCCGAGGCTTGGTGAAAATTTCTTGCGTTAGCCCTGCTAGCGCTTCAAAATTTTCACCGGCGCCCCATCTCATATTTCTGAAATTTCACTCTAAAATTTATTAA
>SBBS01000075.1 GCA_005239605.1 bacterium
TTCACCGGCGCCCCATCTCATATTTCTGAAATTTCACTCTAAAATTTATTAAGGGACAGGTCTATTTCTTCCGTCGAAAGAAAGCGGGAACATCCCATTCATCGCTTTCTTTTGATTCAAGCTCTTCTTCAGCCGCGGGCGCGGCTGGCGCCGCCATTGCAGCCTGCGCAACAGGCCGCGCGCTTATACCGGCAGGAGAACGGTTGATTGTAATAACCTGATCAGATTTTTTTACATTTTTAGCATCCGCTGAATCAGAAAATACATTAAACCGCACCATATCAGACGGAAAACCCGATGCGATAACCGTTACTTTGATTTCTCCTTTCTTCAAACGGGTATCTTCCACGGCGCCAAAAATAACTTTCGCGTCTTTATCTATGGATTCCGTAATAACGCGAGCCGCTTCCTGCACTTCCCACATGGACATGTCAGGTCCCCCATGGATGGAAAAAAGCACGCCGCGCGCGCCATCAATCGCCACATCCAAAAGCGGCGAATTAATCGCCTGCTTTGCCGCGTCCATTGCGCGCGTCTCTCCTGTTCCTTTTCCAATGCCCATGAGAGCCGATCCTGCGTCCTGCATAACGGCTTTTACGTCCGCGAAATCCACATTGACAATTCCCGGCATAGTAATCAAATCTGAAATACCCTGAACGGCCTGGCGCACCACTTCATCGCACACCGCGAACGCATCCTTAAAGGTGGTTCCTTTTTCAATTACGGACAAAAGCCGGTCATTCGGTATAAGCACCATTGCATCCACCGAGCCCTTCAACTGCATTAATCCTTCTTCCGCAATCCGCGCGCGCTGCGCCCCTTCAAACGTGAACGGGCGTGTTACCACGGCAACCGTAAGAGCGCCCTGCGACCGCGCGGCTTCGGCAATCACCGGCGCGCCCCCCGTACCCGTGCCGCCTCCAAATCCGCATACAATAAACGCCATGTCAGCCCCTTTAAGAGCGTCTTTTATTTCCTCAATTGTCTCTTCCGCGGCTTGGCGCCCTAGATCGGGGTTCATGCCGGCGCCCAACCCGCGCGTAAGATTTTTTCCGATATGAATTTTTTTGGTAGCAAGATTATGATGAAGATCTTGCGCATCGGTATTTATGGCAATAAAGTCAACGCATTGAACTTTCGCGCGAATCATGTGATTTACCGTGTTTCCGCCGGATCCTCCCACGCCTATCACTTTTATTCGCGCAAACGCCTCAACTTCTGGTTTAATGTTTGGCATAGAGCAATGGTACTTCTCGCCCCCTTCAGCGTCAATGTTGAAAAACAGTATAAAATATGGTGAACGAAATACTGTATGTGCATGATATGTGGAAAAGATGGGGATAACATATAATTACGGTATGAAAGGGCGGATGAAGCGCATTATATGTTCTCCGATTTTTTTAGGCACAAAATTATTCGTTCTTCTCTTCTCGGGCTTTGCGCACATCAATCCCACAAGCCCCACGGCTGTCACCCAAGCCGAATTTCCCGCAAGCTCATGCTCGGGATCCAAAATACGTATAATGCCCGTCTCCGCGGGCAAACGAAGCGTACGGCGCGAAAATTCCACCAAGCCTGGCATGCGAGCGCCTCCCCCGGTAAGAATTACACCCGCAGGCAAAAGCCCCGCGCGCCCCATGCGCCGCAAATATTTTTCCACCAATTCAAAAATATCCGCGGTGCGCGCTTCCATAACTTCCGCCAAATCCCAGCGCGAAACAGCTATGGGAATATGAGGCGCGAACTCGCCAAAATGAACCATCTCGCGGCGAAACGCGGCCTCTTCTCCCGCAACCGCACCATGGGAAATTTTAATCGCTTCAGCGGCTTCCAGAGGAAGCTGAAATCCTATCGCGATATCGTGCGTGATATGCGTAGATCCAACGGGAAACACTTGTGTGGAAATCAAAGAACCTTCTTCGTACACAGCGCAAGTTGCCGTTTCACCGCCCAAATCAAGATGCAAAACGCCGATTTGCTGTTGATGCTTTGTCAGAGCGGCATATACAGAAGCAAGAGGCCCGGGAACAACATCGTCCACTGAAATACCGGCCGCTTCAACCGCGCGCACCAAATTGCGCAAATGCGGGGAAAAAGCCGTAAGATACAGAATATGCGCCTCCAGCCGATTCCCGAACATTCCTACTGGCTGTTTTAGGCCGGATTCTTTATCAACCGCGTACTGAACCACCAGTTCCAGTAAAATTTCTTTGTTGGCAAGAGTAGGAAGATTCGCCCGCGCGGCCGCGTGCGCGCGCATAACATCCGCTTCGCTTATTTCCCCGTCCGCCCGAGATACCGCCACAATACCTTTTGCTGTTATGCTCCCGAAACCCGATCCGCCAAAACCAACAAAAGCATGATCTATGGCAACGCCGGCATGTTTAGCGGCTCTTTCAACCGCTTGCCGAATACTTCCCGCGGCCGCTGACACATCAACCACAGTCCCCCGGCGCATCCCAACCGCCGGCGCCATGCCATACCCGAGCAACGAAAAAGAAGACACTGCTTCTTGGGCGCGCGGCTCTGCCACCGCAACACGCACCGTTGTGGTTCCTACGTCTATGCCGGTTATAATAGAACGAGACATATAAGTAATAAATTAAAAATTCAAATATCAAAGTGTAAAATTAACGAGGAAATGTTTTTGCCGCATAAAAACACTTCTTTCCAAAATTTTACATTTTGATATTTACATTTTGCATTAGACCTGTCCCTTAATAAATTTTCGGCTAAAAATTCCCGAAATCCGGCCGGGGCTTGGTGAAAATTTCTTGCGTGAGCCCTGCTGGCGCTTCAA
>SBBS01000041.1 GCA_005239605.1 bacterium
TGTCTCACATACCTTATTCCTGTTTCATAAAAAAACCTACCACACATTCACGGAGCCCCGGAAACACGCTATTCATGCGAAGTAACCAATCATATTCCTTCCATTCGTTGTTTTTAATCTCCCGCGACAAACCGCACTGATAGCACAAGAATATTCCCTGCGATATATTTGTTATAACTGTGCCGCATTTACACTGCATAACAAGTTCCCTCCATGATGTTATTCATAAAATCCGGCAATATACCAAGCATGGCTTCCACTACCGCAACAATTGAGTTTCCATGCCCACAATGGCGCACAAAAACATTGCTCCCAATACGAATACGAGTCTCGCCGCCGCCCCCAAGCCACAAGTAATATCGCGCGCTATAAAATTCAGGAGTGTCGGGAACCAATTGGGCAAATGCTTTCCAAATAGCGCACGCAACCGCGCACTCAACAGTCGGCATCTCCAGCGCAGATCCTTGCAACCTTTTATCTCCTACAGTCAACTCCGCATGAGCCATAATCATATCGCCATCTACCATAATCTGATAATGTGAAATTAACGGGATGTTTTCTATCCGCTTCAGCTCGTTGCCCACAATAGTGACCGATCCATCAGCATTCTGCCCAAAACGCATCTTACACGTTTTACATTGCAAACCATTTCCAACAAAATCCGCATCACAACCACAATTACTGCATTTGGCCGCCGCATGTTCCATCTTACCAATCTCCTTTTCCGTTATAAAATTGTTAATGAACAGAAAACCGCCCCGCTTGCGGGACGGCTTTTTGAATCTTTTTGTTGGTTTTCCTCCTTATTCTTATTTTAGGAATATACCGCCAAGAGCCGGCCCGCACGCTTTGTAAAGAAAATAAAAAACGCGCCCCAAAAACGGAGAGCGCCCATCTCCTTATACGACGTGTAGGTTCGACTTATGGCAACCATTGCTTCATAACATAGCAAAGCGTCAAAAACATGTCAACGGATAATAAAGCGGTTCAACCGCTAAGTGACTTATCCCGCCTTCACCTGCACTTTTGCTTTTTTCTCCATTTCGGCTTTCGGCAATACGATTTCCAGAACGCCGTTTTTCACCTTTGCCGTAACCGCGTCTGTTTTTACTTTCGCGGGAAGCGTAAACTCCCTTCGAAACTCGCCATACTCGCGCTCATACCGATAATATTTTTTTTCTTTATCCTCGTCTTTTACTTCCTTTTCCATTTTGCCGGAAAGAGTAAGCGCGTCTTCCTCAACTTCTATCTCAATCTGTTCCGGGTCCATGCCGGGAACATCGGCCGTTACTTTTATTTCCTTCTCATCTTCCGCAATGTCCACTTTCGGATACAGCCCGCGGCCTGCCAATTGGCGGGCGCCGGCGGCGCTCATGCGGTCAAACATATCAAACGGATCCCAAAAGCTCTCCTCAAACATTTTATTCATAGCGTCTCGGAGAGACAACACCGGCACATGTTCTTGGGCGATTTCTTGAGGCTCGCCCTTACCTCTTCGAATGATCTTCATGGGTATTTTAGTTATTACTGCTGATAATATAACCTTTCCATGTTATTTTATTGCAATTAGCGCTCTCATGTCAAGAGCGCTAATTCATACATTACTGTGAGAGGAATTTTTCTCCGTGTTATTTTCTCAGCGCCTGTTCAATTTGAGATTTCAACGCCGCATACGGCACCGCGCCGTTCACGGCTTCGCGGGAACCGTCCGCGGCAATAATAATACTGTAGGGAGTTCCCTGGCCGCCGCTCGCAATTGCATTCTCAATACTGGCATCAATAGGACCATCATATTTTCCGGAGGCAATACACAAACTAAACGCGTCTTTATCAAGACCGATTTGTCCGGCAACGTCTGAAAAAAAATTATCGCTTAATCCTTCTTCCTGCCGGCTAAATACCGTATCAATAAAACTCCAGAATGCTTGCGAACCCCCCAGCTCCGCCGCGCATTCGGACGCTATTGCTCCGGGCCGCGCGCTTTTATGGATTTGTTCAAGCGGGAAATGCCGATATACCCACGCGATTTTTCCTTCCTTGCCGTATTCTTCCATGGCCTGCTTCATAGTAAGATGGAACCGCGAACAAAACGGACATTCAAGATCCGAGTATTCAATTATTTTTACCGGAGCGGATGGGTTGCCTAATATATGATCATTCGGCCCAACAGGAAGCGTCGCCTCCGGTCCAGCCCCCGTTTTAGGCGGTGTCGCGGCATTTTCTCCCGCGGCCGCGCCTAACCGAGCTCCTCCCGCCCGGCCAAACCCGCCATCCCCCACATAGGTAATAGCGCCTGCAATTAAAACGCCTGATATTAAAATTGATAAAGGTATTATATATGGATTGTGTTGAGATTCATTCATATTTTCTATTCTACACACTTTGCCTCCGCCTCTGCAAGGGATAACGCGTCCTTGATTGTCCACTGCCCCACGCGCGTACGCACTAATCCGGAAAGATACGCTCCCGTGCCCAGCGCCTGCCCCACATCGCGCGCCAATGAACGAATGTACACACCCGGTCCCGTAATTACTTTCAGAACAAGAAGCGGCCATTCGTATGACTCAAGAGTAATGGATTTTATTATAACTTGCCGAGGCTCAAGCTTAATTTCTTCTCCTTTTCGCACACGCTTGTACGCCTCTTTTCCTTTCACTTTTACGGCGCTATAGAGCGGGGGCGTTTGTAAAATATTCCCTACAAATTTCTGAAGAACTCCTTGAATTTCTTTTTCTGCGGGAATGACATACGCCGTTCGCGCCATCTTTTCACCCTCTTCATCATCCGTGGCGCTTGTCATCCCTAATGTAACAGACGCGATATATTCTTTTTCTTTTGCGACTTCTTTCGCTAATTGTTTTGTCGCTTCTCTCCCTATGCCGACCACCAACACGCCCTCCGCAAGCGGATCCAATGTGCCCGCATGGCCTATTTTTTTTGTGCCGGCCGCGCGGCGCAAACGATTAAGCGCCGCATTTGAAGTAAGCCCCTTTGGTTTGCACATAACGAAAATGCCGCCCATACGTTACTTCTTCGTTTCCTTATCAGAACCATTTAAAAAATACATCCCCATAAACACCGCAATCAACGTAACGGCAAATGCGTATACAAACTTTGACAAAAGAACGTCACTGGGCGCAGGAAACAAATAATCAATAAAAGACTTAATGGCATCATTCCACGCGAGCCCTGCCACAAATCCAAAACCCGCAAGAATGTATCCAAATGTTTTTTGGCGTATTTCGTGCATATATTTTTTATACCTCGCGCACTTCCAAATTCAAAATAGTGTTCGCGTCTTTGAAATAAAACACTCCTTCCGCATTTTTCCCCATAAGCACCTTGGGCAGCCAATGCCTGTCATCAGGCCACATAATCTCATACGGAATATCAGACCTGTCCCTTAATAAATTTTCGGCTAAAAATTCCCGAAATCCGGCCGGGGCTTGGTGAAAATTTCTTGCGTTAGCCCTGCTGGCGCTTCAA